>NZ_CALETC010000076.1:0-2355 GCF_937920065.1 Acetomicrobium mobile | reverse complement strand
CGGAATATCTATATCGAAAAGAGGTACATACTGTTGAGCGCCATGCATATCGACCTCTCCTATAGATCCCTGGGGTCGCATGCGAGGTATGGTAATCTTCACAGCATTAGCGGCATCATAAAAGACGAATGTTAAAATATTTTGCGGATCCAGGTTATATAAACTGGCTATAAGCCTTTTGTTGAGAACACCGGAGGCTTTTACCTTTTCGTAGTCTTCCTTGGTTTTAAATATGACATCAAAGGTAAGCTCAAATGGGCCTGCATTTTTGCTTCTAATTACCTTCGCTATGTCTCTGAGTTTGACAGATTTTATATTCATTTCTATACCTCCAAATATCTAATCGGGAAAAGATTTACAGGATCATCGATTTCCATCAGGTGATACACATTAAAAGCGCAGACTTCTCCCAAAGAAATTTCAAGAGGTGTAAATGGAAAAGCTATATTTCCTGCAGTACCTATTCGCCCTTCGTAGGGACAATGCAAAAGTTCCGTCCTAGCCCTTGAACATATGGCCGTAGCCAATTCCTGAGTCGGTGCAGCAACCTCGAGAATAATACACAATTCTAGGGGGGTAGCATTCTTTACTGGCTCAAGTTCTGCCATAACTCCATTTTTACCATATACGTGATATATCATTTGATATTGATCGAGGGGTATATCTTTGAAATAATCTTTCACGTCTTTAGCAACTCTTGTCAGTACTTCATCAATATGACCTATTAAGATGGGATCCCTTACTCCTCCGATAAAGATGGAGCGGAAACCAACTTTTTTGGCGCCTTCAAGTTTAACGGCGTACTTATCGGATGCCACAAACTTGCTACCAGAGACCTTAACTCGGCGATCATCAAGTTGCTCAAATCGCGCATCTGATAAATCCAGCACACCGCCAGGACCAGGTAAGAAATAGGGATGGGATTTTTCATACAATGTATGTGCTGCAACAGACGATATAGTGCAGCGTTCTTCTAGGCTACCCGGTTCTAATATGAAATGATCTTCATGTATTACTCCAAGCATCACTTTGCCTGCCGGTTCCGCGCAAAGGGCCCCGCACTCCATAATTTTTCCCATATGCCAAGCAAGTCCTGGATCAAATCCTTCCTTTATCGGAATTGCCGCTATAGCGACCGGATCGTAGGTTCTTCCGGAAACAATAATATCCACATCATTTTCCTTTAATACTTTCAGAAATGGCTCGACTCCCATTTGAGCGACTACAGTGGTGGCTAAATCTATTTCTTCATCTGAAAGAGGGGGAACAGGACCGCATGGGGCAATTTGACCATTTTTTAACTTTTCTTTGATTAGGTTTTTATCGATCTCGCTATATATCGCAGCAATCTTGAAGTGATAATTCCTCTGTCTTGATATTTTCTCAATGATATCCAAAAAAATATCAACCTGAGCGTTGGTACCAGCTCCGCCTGCAGAGCTGATAAAAAGAGGTATTTTCTTTTCGCTTACGGCATCTAAGAGGAGCGATATGTCTTTGGTGTAAGCCTCTTTAGAACAGGTCATGACGCCCATCGCCAACTTGTGAGGTCCACTGTCGGTAGATCCGGAGTCTACGGCTATCGCATGAGGGTTCATGGACAAAGCCCGTTTAAACCACTTGACAGGAAAGCCGTAACCCAACATTCCATTTGGGGCGAGAATGCGAAGCTCTCTCATAATAACCACTTCACCGCCTATCCGTTAATTTCTGAGTATCGCAAATTCTCTCTTCTTTCAAGAACGCTTCTAAAGCACCCCGCAGGTGTCTTTTAACAGCCATTTCAGCTTCTTGTGGATTCCTATTGACCACAGCTCGCAAAATCTCTTCATGTTCTCTCAAGGCTGCCACTTGCCTTTCGTGTTTTGCCATCGAAATAGCACGGAATTGCTCTAAATATTCCATGTAAACCTTCACAAGCTTAATGAGCCTTGGCATTCTAGAAGCCCTCACCAAAATATCGTTAAATTCCTGACACACCGAAAACAGTTTGTCGGACTCCTTGGACTCCGTATATTTTTTCATCTGATCGACCAGCTTAGCTAACCTGCTAATTTCAACAGGAGTTATGCGCTCAACGGCTATAGATACAGCCAGCGATTCAAGGGCAATTCGTATGGAGTAAATCTCAACCACATCCTCTCTCGTGATGCCCCTGACGAAGAGACCTTTCCTTGGAATTCTCCTTAAAAGCCCCTCAGCTTCTAACACACGCAATGCTTCTCTTACTGGGGTGCGGCTCACGTTAAATACTTGAGCTAGTTCGGCCTCAACTATGCGATCTCCCGGTTTCAAGGTCCTATTTAATATGGCTTCTCGTAAACGTTCAAGAACCAGTTCTCTGACAGGACGGAA
>NZ_CALETC010000075.1:0-1249 GCF_937920065.1 Acetomicrobium mobile | reverse complement strand
TTTAGCGAAGGTAGCAAAGATACAAAAATGTCTCGATAGAATTCGTGACGTTACGGGTCTTTACCCTGAAAGCCTAGAAGATATAGATAAGCAGGATATCTTTGTACTTAACCTACAGCGTGCTATTCAGGCTTGCATTGACCTTGCCGCCCATGCGATATCTTGCGAAAATTTAGGCCTTCCAGAAAGGATAAGAGATAACTTCATTATTTTGAAAGAAAAAGGGATAATAGACGTAGAACTTGCCTCAAAAATGGTAAAAATGACAGGCTTTAGAAATATAGCTGTTCACAATTACCAGATCCTCGACCTAGGCATTTTAAAGTCCATACTCGCAAATAACTTGAAAGACATTGAGGAGTTTTACTTGGCACTTTTACATTATTGGGGGTTTGTGCAATAAAACAAATGAATATTATGAAAATTGAGATCACACTGGAGATCTAAAAACACAACTTGGACACTAGTTGGCTGGCTTTATGCTCACGTGTTCGTAGAAGAGAAAAATGACTACGTGGAAGCGTTAAAGAAAAAGCTGCCGAGGATCGTGCAAGGATACGGCTTATTTAAAACAGATGATCTGTCAAAACATCCGAGGATCGCTAATTGGCGAAAGATCTACAGCGCCATGGGAGTCAAGCCCAGCAGCTAGCGTTGCTCTTTGGAGGCGCTTTTGAGGCGCGTCATCAAGGGCGAAAGTCTTCGGAACGTCTCAAGTGTTGTTGATTGCTATAACTGCGTTTCTGTCATGACGCTGCTTCCAATGGGGGCTTATGACGCCTACAAACTTAAAGGAGGCCTCACCCTGAGGTACGGCAAAGAAGGTGAGATATTTCTTCCCCTCGGTTCAGGTGAGGAAATTACCGTCAAAGACACCCACATCGTGTACGCCGACGAAGAAAAGATTTGCTGTTGGCTGTGGAATCACCGCGACAGCAGGTTGTGCGCCGTTACGACCGATACAAAGAGGCGTACTTTTTCGTCCTTTTTCGTCGATGCAGCCGATGAATCTGGCGCGCCCGACGTGGAAAAAGCTTTGGACCTGTTTGCAGGACATCTTGAAGCAATAGGATGTAAGGTCCATTTAACTTCAATCCCGCTATAAAATATATCCTTCCTGCTTTAAATGTAAGAATTAAATCATTTCGATTTATTGCTATGATACCTAACGTTAGAAGTAGCATTGAAAAGTATGTCTTTGATCTTTAAATTAACATTTTAAGGCAACATGCTAGGTAAATATTCAAAA
>NZ_CALETC010000074.1:0-10681 GCF_937920065.1 Acetomicrobium mobile | reverse complement strand
GTTGCATTGGAATGCTCTTTTGATATTTCTCTGATGATCTTTTTTGCCTCTTCTACTGACCCGGCAACCCTGAGGTGGCCTATGAAACGAGACCTTCTTATGGTCAACTCCACTTTTGCATTTTCTCCAGGTTCCAAATAGACGCTGCCTTTTGCCACTTATTCTTCCCATGCCTCCTTGAGTTTTTTATAAGTTACATCCAGGGCTTCCGGTATCACCTTGGTCTCCCCTACAACTGGCATAAAGTTCGTATCGCCTTCCCACCTGGGCACTATATGCACATGGACATGCCCCTCGAAGCCAGCTCCAGCTACTTTGCCCATATTTACTCCAATGTTGAAGCCATGGGGATTCATGGTTTTTTTGATGACTTTTATGCACCTTTGAACCAAGAGGTTTAACTCCAAAATCTCTTCCTCGCTCAACGCGTCGTAATCGCCCGTGTGGCGAAAGGGCGCCACCATCAAATGTCCGGGATTGTAGGGAAAGGCGTTTAACATTATAAATGCTTTTTTGCCTCTATATAAAATCAGCCTTTTCTCGTCTTCATTTTCCTTCACGAATTCGCAAAAAATACAATCCATATTCTTGGAACTCGATTCGGCAATATATTTCATGCGCCAAGGTGCATGAAGCACTTCCATGACTCATCGCCTCCATTTATCTTTATTTCTCTCCAAGAAATGTTTCACGTGAAACATTTCTTGGAGAGGCTCACGATAGGTTATTCTGACAGGATTATAACATGATCATGAAATCTCGAAGGTTTTATCCTGTTTGCAAATGATTTGCAAACAGGATAAAATACTTTACATGAACGAAAATATGGCAAGAGACATTTTAAAGAAAAAGGGTCTGGCGGCTACAAAGCAGCGTGTTGCCATCTTTCTAAAAATATGCGAATGCAGCTGTCACTTTACCGCAGGAGAATTGCACCACCTGCTTGCTGAAAAGGAAGACGAAGAAACCATAGACCTTGCGACCGTTTACCGTACAATCAATGCCTTTGAGAACGTGGGTCTTATTAAGTATGTGGCTGAGGTCGGAAATTGCCGATATTACGGCAAGGCGGGCTCCTTCGACCTTCCACATGCACACTTTCATTGTGAGGAGTGCGGAAAATTATTTTGCTTACAGCCTCTAGATAAAAGCCTCAAAGAGATCGGAGCGCTAAAGAAAAAAGGGTTCCGGGTACATCGACTGCTGGTTACTGCCGAAGGCTTGTGTACGGAATGTTGCAAAAAGGCACAGTCCGCTTCAGCTAATGAAGGAGGAGCACGGGGTGAAGTATAAACGTTTTTTTGAAACTTTTTTCCTGCTCGCGATCATATTGATATCAACGTCACTTGCCAATGAGACTACGGCTTTTGGCAATGATAAGACGATAGTATTCACCTCAGTGCCGCCAATTGCGTACTTCATCGAACGCATAGGAGGCCATGAAGTTCAGGTGGAATCACTGATAGGTCCAAAGGATGACCCCCACGCCTTCGAACCAAAACCCAGACAAATGGTGGCACTTTCAAAGGCACGAATTTATTTTTCGACGAACTTTCCTTTTGAGACGAACATCCTGCCGAAGATAAAATCTTCAAATCCAGACTTACTCGTAGTAGACATTAGTTCAGGAGCCACAAGCATGGAAGATCACGATGAAAAATGTCAGGGCTCTGATCCTCACATTTGGACTTCTCCTCTTGTAGCATTAAAGATCGCCGACGATGTTTACCGAAGCCTCGCCCTTGTCAGCCCAGAAGGAGTAGAGGTTTACAGAAAAAACTATCAGGATTTGTTAAAGGATATTGTGGCCCTAGACGAAGAGATATGGAATATTTTAAAAGCGGTGCGAGGCAAGAAATTCTTGGTCTTTCATCCGGCATGGGGGCACTTCGCAAGTGACTATGGTCTCATTCAAGTCCCGATAGAGGTCGAAGGAAAGGAACCCAAGGGAGCTCAGTTAGTCCGTCTAATAGAGGAGGCACGAAAAGAGGGGATTAAAGTGATCTTCGTCTCGCCTCAGCATTCAAAAAAGGGAGCTCAAGCCGTGGCAAAAGCCATAGGCGCGCAAATAATCGAGATCGATCCCTTGTCCAAAGACTGGGCTGACAACTTAAAGGCAGTGGCAAGAATTTTTTCGAGGGTGTTATAAATGTCCCAACAAAGGTCTCCTGCTTATGACATTTTATTCAAAGACGTGTGGTTTTCCTACAACAACTCCTTTGTGCTTCGCCAGGTCTCCTTTTCAGTTCCTCCAAAGGAATTTTTGGTCATAATCGGACCAAATGGGGGAGGGAAAACAACCTTACTTAAACTTGTCTTGGGACTTTGCGTCCCTCGAAGAGGGGAAGTAAGGCTTTTCGACGGCCTTGAACCAAGGCAGGCCTTGCACTTAATGGGATATGTCCCCCAAAACACAAATTTTAATCTCGATTTTCCTGTACGAGTGCTGGATGTAGTGCTCATGGGAAGACTGCGCGGTATAAAGTGTTTTTATACCAAAGAAGACAAAGAGATGGCATATGAAGCCTTAAAGACGATGGGAATGAACGAATACGCTTCAGCCATGATGAGCGAACTATCGCAAGGGCAACGCCAGCGCGTATTGATTGCAAGGGCATTGACCTCTCAGCCCAAGATTTTACTCTTGGACGAACCAACGGCAAACGTGGACATCGAAGCTCAAAAGATACTTTATGATAAGCTGCGAGAGCTCAACGAAAAGATAACCGTAGTGCTCGTGAGTCATGACATGACCGTCATAACGAGCTATGCGACAGCCGTAGCCTGCGTAAACGGTACTGTCTACTACCATGACTCAAACGAAATAACTCCTGAAATGCTTCAAATGGCCTACGGGGCTTGTCCAGTGGAGATCGTAGCCCACGGCATACCCCATCGGGTGTTGTCAAAACATGACGGTGAGCAAGATGCTTGAAGCCCTTCAATACGACTTCATGCGCAACGCCTTAGCAGCAGCGGTCCTTGCCAGTTTCATCTGTGGCATAATGGGAACGATCGTGGTGAGCAAGCGGTTAGTCTCCATGGCAGGAGGAGTAGCACACGCCGCTTACGGAGGCGTGGGCATGGCGCTTTTTTTTGGATTTTCGCCACAGCTTGGAGCTTTAGGCTTTGCTTTGGTCTCTTCTCTTTTTATGGCATGGGCGACGCTCAAGGCGCAATCCAGAGCTGACACCATCGTGAGCATTACCTGGGCAGTCGGCATGGCTATAGGTGTTGTCTTTTCCGACCTCGCTCCCGGATACGGGGGAGACCTGATGAGCTATTTATTTGGCAGCATATTAATGGTAACCAAGAGAGATATAATTTTGATGAGTGTTTTTGCCTTGATTCTTTGTGCCTTCGTGCCAACCTTTTACGGACATTTGCTGGTCTATTCTTACGACGAAGATTATGCTCGCACCAGAGGAATCCCGGTCAACTTTCTTCATTTTGCCGTCATAGTTCTCGTATCCTTTTCAGTGGTCCTGATGATAAGAATAGTGGGGCTTATATTGGTAATAGCGCTTTTTTCCATTCCGCCCTACATAGCAGAAAGGTTTTGTCGCTCCTTAGTCGGCATGATGGCAACCTCATCTTTCTTGAGCCTCGTTTTTTCGCTAACAGGCCTAACAATGGCTTACAAACTTAACTTAACATCAGGCGCTGTGATAATTATCGTTGCCGCCCTAGCATACTTTGCTACAGAAATATTTCTAAGATACCGCAACTTGCAACGAAAGAAGGTTTGACTCAAACCTTCAGACTGCTCCTTTAGCCCTTGGAGGATTTTCGTGGTAACCCCGAGACACCCAACTTAGGTGGGCTTATTACGTAACCTTAAACAGTTCTCTTATTTGCACATAGCGTTAGTGGTGCTTTATAATGATATTTAGCATCCAAAAGTCTTTAGCCCATAGAGTGCATATAATACTGTTGCGCATCTTTAGAGTTGCTGCGGACTGTAATTTACTTAGCAGTCCACATAGTGTTCTTGATAGATAGTCAATATATTTGCATTGGCGATACACTTAAAAACGTTGTGGAACAAAAGACAAAACGGAGGAAGCTATATGATAAAGTTCATTATCAGAAGGCTTATACTCCTTATCCCTGTTCTCGTAGGCGTTTCGATCATCGCTTTCCTTATGTTACACTTGGCACCCGGAGATCCTGCGGAGCTTTTGGCCGGGCTTGAAGCTTCCGCGGAAGATGTAGCAGCCCTGCGAGTTCGCTTCGGCTTGGATAAGCCCCTCTTTATCCAATACTTTATGTTCTTAAAAGGCCTCTTTGATGGCAGCCTCATATCCCTCAAATACGAGATGCCTGCGGCGAGCGTCATCATTCCAAGGATTTTTAACACCCTTAAGCTTGCCTGCGCGAGCATCGTAGTAGCCGTAGCTGTGGGAACGGTAGCTGGGATACTTTCTGCTGTTCGACGCCACTCTATTGTAGACTATCTTTCGACTACGATGGCCCTCCTTGGCGTATCAATGCCTGTCTTTTGGTGGGGACTCGTCTTGATTATGATATTTTCAGTATATTTGATGTGGCTTCCATCGGGGGGCATGGGCGGTTTGCGGTATTTAGTCCTTCCCGCGATCGTGTTGGGCACTTCTTCTGCTGGAGTAATAGCTAGGATGACACGTTCCAGCATGATGGAGATCTTAAGGCAAGATTACATAACGACTGCCAAGTCGAAAGGCTTACCCTCCAGAATCGTGATCTACCGTCATGCTTTGAGGAATGCCTTGATACCAACAGTCACCGTGGTTGGATTAGAGTTTGGATATATGTTGGCGGGAGCCGTGCTCACAGAAACCGTTTTTTCCTGGCCAGGGGTAGGAAGATTGATCGTCGACTCAATTATGGCCAGGGACTACCCAGTAGTGCAGGCTTCTCTCCTTTTGGTAGCAGGCCTTTTTGTTCTGGTCAATTTGGGCGTAGACGTGCTTTATGCCTTCTTAGATCCGAGGATTCGTTATGACTAAAGCATCTGCCAAACGCCCGGCACATACTGCGTGGCGCCGCCTGAAGAAGAACAAAATCGCTATAGTGGGGCTTTTTATTGTGTCCCTCTATGTTGCATGTGCCATCTTTGCTCCCTATATATCCCCCTATGATCCCACCAAACAGAATCTTGCTAAAAGCTTTTTTTCGCCGGGTACCGAGCATTTTTTAGGTTGCGACGAATTTGGGAGGGATATATGCTCTCGCATCATCTGGGGTGCACGAATATCACTTTTAATACAGTTAAGCTCAGTCATACTCGCACTCCTCATCGGGATTTTCCTCGGTGCCCTTGGGGGATATTATGGCGGCAAGGTTGACGAGGTGATCATGCGCTTCATGGACATATTACTTGCATTTCCGGGAATGCTTTTGGCCCTTGCCATCGTGGCAATGTTGGGCCCCAGCTTGAGGAATCTCATCATAGCAATCGGTATTTACTCTGTTCCACAATTTGCACGCATTACCAGAGGGGCAGTGCTTGCCGTCAGCGCAAACGAGTATGTCATCGGAGCGAAGGCAATAGGCGAAAGCGACGCGGCAGTGATTCTTCGCTATGTCCTTCCAAATGCCCTTTCTCCAATAATCGTCCAGACGACGCTTCGCATGGCTACGGTGTTACTTACAGCCTCAGGACTTGGTTTCTTGGGTTTGGGAGTACAACCTCCCAATCCTGAGTGGGGCACCATGCTATCAAGTGCTCGGATGTATCTTCGGTCAGCCCCTCATGTAGCTCTCTTTCCCGGCCTTGCCATTATGATCACGGTATTAGGATTTAATTTCCTTGGAGATGGCCTGCAAGATGCCCTAAATCCGAGGCTCAAGGAGTAAGATAGATGGAGCCGCTGCTTGAAGTAAAAGACCTTGCAACATACTTTTACACCGATGAAGGGATAATAAAAGCCCTTGATGGCATTTCGTTTTCAATAAACGAAGGAGAGATATTGGGCCTTGTAGGGGAGACAGGTTGTGGCAAGTCTGTAACAGCTACCTCAATCATGGGGCTCATCCCCTCTCCTCCCGGCAAAATCGTACGAGGAAGCATACTCTTCAAGGGAAAGGATCTGCTTTCTCTGTCAGAACAGCAGATGCGCCGCATCCGGGGGAAGGATATTGCAATGATTTTCCAAGATCCAGCAAGCAGCTTAAATCCGGTCCTCAGGGTAGGATTTCAAGTGGCTGAAGCCATATGGGCGCACCTGAAAACCCCCATTCGTGAGGCCATGCTCAAGGCTGTCGAGCTTTTCGGACTTGTCAACATCCCGGATCCGCATACAGCGGTTAACCGCTACCCGCACCAACTTTCGGGCGGCATGAAGCAACGAGTCATGATAGCCATGGCCCTCTCGCTAAACCCAAAGCTTTTGATAGCAGATGAACCTACCACGGCGCTCGATGTCTCCATCCAGGCTCAGATCCTAAGCCTGATAAAGATATTGCAACGAGATTACGGAAGCAGCGTGCTCTTGATTTCCCACGACCTCGGCGTTATTTCCACGATGGCCCATAGAGTAGCTGTCATGTATTCTGGGTTGATCGTAGAGCAGGGAAGGGTGGAAGGCCTCTTTCAAAGCCCTCTGCATCCATACACGCAAGGGCTGCTGGCGGCCATTCCCAGGGTCGATGAGGACATAAGCGAGCTTGCTGTCATAGAAGGCACACTACCAAACCCCATAAATCCTCCCGCAGGGTGTCGCTTTCATCCACGCTGTCCATGGGCAATGGAGATATGCAAGTCCAAAAGGCCTGCGTTTAAAGCCGTGAAGCCATACCATGAGGTGGCTTGCTATGCCTACGCTGATTAGTGCGGAAGGCTTGTATAAGCACTTTCCTATAAGGGGAGGCATCGTTACGTCAAAACCTGCCGGGTGGGTAAGGGCCGTGGATGGCGTTTCTCTCTCCGTCGAGGTGGGCGAGACACTGGGCCTTGTGGGAGAATCCGGCAGCGGCAAGTCCACCACGGGATTATTGCTTTTAGGGCTGATCAAACCCTCGGGCGGCAGGATCCTCTATGATGGCAAGTCGATTGAAGAATTCCTGGCAAGAAATCCTCGAGAATTTAGGAGGCGAGCTCAAATAGTCTTTCAAAACCCCTTCGCCTCCCTTAACCCACGCATGACGGTAAGGGATATTATCGGGAGGGGGATGAAGCTCCACGGTTTGGTAAAAAACGACAAGGAGCTTACGGAACGAGCGGCAGCAATCCTAGCAGAAGTGGGACTTAGGGAAGATCACTTGAGCCGCTATCCGCATGAATTTTCCGGCGGTCAAAGGCAACGCATAGCCATCGCTCGAGCACTTGCCCTTAACCCTGAATTTATCGTCTTAGACGAACCAACGAGCGCACTTGATGTATCAGTGCAAGCCCAGATATTAAACCTGCTTAAGGATCTCCAGCGATCGCGAGGCCTTTCGTACCTCTTTATATCTCACAACTTAGCTGTGGTGAGGCATATAAGCCACGATGTGGCTGTCATGTATTTGGGCAAGATCATGGAAAGCTCGCCAAAGGAAGTCCTCTTTTCCCAGCCCCTTCACCCTTATACCCAGGCGCTTTTAAGAAGCATTCCAAAGATATCCTTCCCTCCTGAGGATATAGAAAACAAGGTCATAGAAGGGGATATTCCTAGCCCCATAAACCCCCCTCCCGGTTGCCCCTTCAATCCACGCTGCCGTAAGGCTATCGATATTTGCATGATAAAGATGCCGGATTTTAGAGAAGTAATGCCAGGCCGATGGGTTACATGCCATTTGATTTGAAATCCTACAGAGGAGGGAAAAAATCATGTTGTTGAAAAACGTACGTACCTTTGCCCCTCAGGATCTGGGCAGTGTAGATATATTTGTTGGCTATAGCAAGGTGTTAGCTGTTGAAAGTGGCATTGGCTCCATGCCTATAGAGACAAAAACATTCGACCTATCGAATTTCATCCTCACGCCGGGACTCATAGACCTTCATGTACATTTTGCTGGGGCAGGCGGGGAAGGAGGACCGCTTTTCAGGGCAGAGCCTTTGAGCGTATCTTCGCTTTTGGAATCAGGCATAACCACAGCCGTTGGCTTGCTGGGGACTGACAGCTATGCCAGAAGTGTCATGGAAGTACTGCAGAAGGCTTACGCTTTGGAAGCCCAAGGTATATCGACATATATATTCACAGGATCTTATAAAATTCCACCAATCACCATCACCGGAGATGTGGCCGTAGATATCATTGCCATAGAGAAGGTGTTGGGATTAAAAGCTGCTATAGCGGATCACCGATCATCCCACCCAACGGTAGAAGAGTTTATGCGCCTTGCTTCGCAGGTACGCGTGGCAGGAATTTTGAGCGGCAAGGTGGGGATATTCCACTTGCACGTCGGCACCTGCCCCGATCCCCTTTACATTGTGCGGGAGACAAATAAAAGGACCTCCATTCCGCTGTATCACTTCCTGCCGACCCACATGAACAGAAACGAGGCAATATTGGAGGAAGCCCTAAAATTTGCCCTTGAGGGGGGAAATGTAGATTTTACGGCTATTAGCGACATGAATTGCCCTCAGGCATATGAGGCTGTGATACATCTTCTTGAGGCTGGAGTTCCGCTCGATCGCATTACTGTAAGCTCGGATGCGGGAGGAAGCTCTCCGCTTTTCGATTCCGAGGGTCATTTGTTAGATGTAAGGATAACTACGCCCGAAGACTTAATGACCCAGTTTTTGCGCATGCTGGATGTAATAGGGCCTGAAAAGGCACTCGCTGTCTTTTCGACAAATCCCGCCGAAAGGTTGGGGCTTGGCTGCAAAGGCAAAATAGAGGTGGGTTTTGATGCAGATTTCCTCATATTCGATAATACATGGAATTTGGCAGGCGTAGTGGCCAAGGGCAGATTGGTTTGGGGTAAAATATAATCGATCATCGCAAGATCATTTGTTTAAAAGGGGGAAAAAGAAATGAAACGTTTGGTTACTGTGCTATTATGCGTAGCACTTGGTTTTTTCGTCATGGGATCGTCATCCGCAACGGCAACCATGAAGCTCGTTATAGGGCAAGGAGTTGAACCTGTGGCGTTAGATCCTGCCGACGTGACTGACAATCCCTCGGAAGAGGTCTGTCACCATATATACGAAGGGCTTATAGGTTTTGACGAAAATATGAACATCATCCCTAAACTCGCTACGGATTGGAGCGTTTCTGATGACGGGAAAACGTGGACGTTTCACTTGAAGAAGGGCGTCAAATTTCACTCCGGCGCTGACTTCAACGCCAAGGCAGTCAAAAAGAACTTCGATAGAATCCTTGCAGGCGGACTGAAAAGAAGTTCTCTTTATAAACCCGTCATCGGTGAAGTGAAGGTAATAGATGATTATACTGTGCAATTCATCCTGCCAGAATCGTTTGGCCCCTTCCTCCACACGCTCTGCCACACTGCAGGCATTATCGTAGACCCTACTTTAATCGATGCCAAGGCGGACATAAGGCGAAAGCCATCCGGCACCGGTCCGTTTAAGTTCAAGGAGTGGGCTGTCGGCGACCAGATAAAATTCACAGCTTTCGATGGCTACCATGGAGGCAGACCAAAACTCGATGAACTCTTATTTAAGGTGGTGCCCGAGGACACGGCACGCACAATGATGCTCGAAACGGGAGAACTTGATGTAGCCGAGAGGCTTTCTCCCTTTGACATCGAACATCTAAAAGCCCGTAAAGACTTGGTGGTAGAAATTGCACCATCTCTCCGCGTCATTTATATAGGCATGAATTGTCAAAAAGGCGTGACAAAGGACGTTCTAGTGCGTCGTGCCTTTAACTATGCCGTAGACAAAAAGGCCATATGCGATAACATTCTAAAAGGCATGGGCGTGCCGACAGATACCCCAATGTCCCCAATGACCAACGGCTATGCAGAAGTTAGAGGCTATCCTTACGATCCGCAAAAAGGCAAAGAACTACTTGCGGAGGCCGGATGGAAAGATACAAACGGTGACGGGATCCTCGAAAAAAACGGACAAAAACTTTCCGTAAACTTAATGACACCCCATGGGCGCTACTTGATGGATTTTAAGGTCGCAGAAGCAGTACAGGCATACCTGAAAGACATAGGCGTTGATGCGAAGCTCGTCACAATGGAATGGGGTACATATATTGCAACGCTCTCTAAGCCCTTGAATGAAAACGATGTGGACATGTACCTTCTTGGCTGGTCTCCATCGACGGGGGATGCCGATTGGGCGCTTCGCCCGCTGTTTCACTCCGCCAATTGGGCTCCCGACGATAACTACAGTTTCTACAAGAATCCCAAAGTTGACGAATTAATAGAGGCAGGTATGCGTACTGTGGACCCACAAAAGCGTAAGGAAATTTACAAAGAAGCCCAAGAGATAATAGTAGAAGATGCTCCGTGGATCACTTTATATTGGATGAACAATGTGACTGGTTACTGGAATTACGTTAAAGGCATAAAGATCATACCGCTTGAGATGACTTTTGCCCATCAAGCCTTCGTAGAACGCTAAAAATTGCAAAAGCATAATAAACGAAGGGCAATTGCCAGCCCCCGCTTTTTACGCCCTTACCACCAAGGGCTTGACAATCGTCGATACGAGTATTATAAAAGTGGAAGCTTGAGTCACTATGTAAGGGCAGGTTTGAGCTATGGCATTTGATCTTAATGTGATTTGTATATCATGCGG
>NZ_CALETC010000073.1:0-1308 GCF_937920065.1 Acetomicrobium mobile | reverse complement strand
GGGAGGAGATCTCTCTTTGGAGGTCGATGCGTGATGTTCACGGGATTGGTTGAGACCGTAGGGGTTGTGCGTTCGATCGACAGGCATGGAGAGGTGACCAACATCGAGATTGAAGCGCCCGACATTGCCCCAAAGCTTTCTTTAAACGAATCGATTTCCGTATCCGGAGCTTGTCTTAGCGTAGTCAAGGCAGGGATGACAAGTTTTACGGCGGAAATGATGGAAGAAACTGCTACAGTTACTAAACTTGGTATGTTAAAGCCCTTTGACAGGGTCAATCTGGAACGTGCCCTTAAGGCAGGAGACCGCCTTGGAGGGCATATTGTCCTTGGACATGTGGAAGGGATTGGCACGGTCAGCGAAATTTCAAGAAAGACACAGACGTGCGTTATAAGGATACAGGCTGACGTATCGATATTGCGCTACGTAGTGCCTAAGGGTTCCATAGCAATAGACGGAGTTAGCCTTACGGTGATAAGCGTCACGGATACTGATTTTACCGTTGGAGTAATACCAAGCACCTTAAGGCTCACGACCTTGGGTAACCTAAAAGTCAAAGACCCCGTAAACCTGGAGACGGATATAATAGGCAAGTATATTGAACGTTTTTTAAAGGCTTCCTCTCGCGGTAAAGCAGATGAGCAAGAGGAGCTGACATGGGAAAGGCTGGCCGAATACGGATGGCAGTAAATATCGGAAGGAGAGTGATGTATTATGGCTTTAGATGATGTATTTGCGTCGCCGGAAGAAGCCATAAACATGATCAAAGAGGGAAGGATGATCATCGTCGTCGACGACGAAGACAGAGAAAACGAGGGAGATCTCTTGATGGCGGCCTCCAAGGTGACGCGCGAATCCATAAATTTTATGGCCAAATACGGTCGTGGATTGGTGTGCGTTCCCCTTACTGAGGAAAAGGCAAAACAGCTTGAGTTAGAGCCCATGGTACTTCATAGTACCGATCCCCATGGCACTGCCTTTACAATTTCCGTAGATGCTAAAGAGGGCACCACCACGGGCATTTCCGCCGAAGATAGGGCCATAACGGCCCGCCTGCTTGCAAGTCCAGAGGCGAAGCCGTCAGACTTCAGACGTCCTGGGCATATGTTTCCCTTGATCGCAAGGAAGGGCGGAGTACTTAAAAGGGCCGGTCATACGGAGGCAGCAGTGGACTTGGCAAGGCTTGCGGGATTAGAGCCCGTCGGTGTCATATGTGATAATGAACGACGACGGTACGATGGCCAGATTGCCTCAGCTGATCGAATTTGCAAAGAAGTTCGACTTGAAGATAATGACCATAAAGGACCT
>NZ_CALETC010000072.1:0-1286 GCF_937920065.1 Acetomicrobium mobile | reverse complement strand
TAAGAGGGCATTAACTTTAAAGGGCATCTCACCCATTCACAGAAAAACTTTTAAGTGGGGAAATGTGGAGAAATGACTTCATATAGTTTGCAAGGACCTGAGTCAGTGAGATTTCAAAGCCAGGAACAACTACCATCTTCATCTTTCACTTTCATTCCAAACGGTTCTTTAGTTAAAGGTGTTGTACTTGAGCGGCAAGGCGACAGTTATATTGTGGAAATACAAGGTCAAAAGATGCATGCTACCTCTTCGCTTAAGCTTGATGTGGGAGAACAATTTACTGGCATATGGGATTCGACACACGTGCCTCCGCTTCTGAAATTAAAACCTGAAGAGATAGCCGCATACGAGAAACTCAGCGAATTCGAGCAATCTATTGTTAGCGCATTGTTAGATAGACATCTGGCCGTAACGGAGGATTTGGTAAAGAAACTGTCCTCCCTTTTGATGAAAATGGGAGGGGATATGGGTAATTTACCTGCCCTCATTGAGCTTTATGCTCGTGGTCTTCCTCTTGAAGAACCCTACGTGAAGATTCTTTCTTGGTACTTTAGTTTAACTGTGAAACAGATAAACAAGTACTTTAGGGCTTTAAAAGATAAGTTAAAAAATCTTCAAGACGAAAAGAGCATCGAAAGTTTTTTTGAAGGAAACGCCGAAGAAAGTGCTTACGTTAAATCTTTGCTTTTGTTGGCTCGGCCGCTAAAAAATGTAATTTTCCCTTATAATTTTGCGCCGCTCATCTTTAGCTTGGAAGATGGAAAAATTGTAAGTATGTGGATTTCCTCTCAGGAGGAACCAAAGAAAATAGTTCGATTAATATTTCATTTTAAAGGTGCAAACATAGGATTGATTGAAGGTGAGTTGGTCTTTGATGCAGATGCTTACGGCGTGACGTTACGTTCAAATTCAAAAGTTGTTGAAGAGCTTCTTTCAAAAAACCTGACTACGCTTAAAGAAACCCTCGAAAGCTTGTCGATCAGATTGATATACCTCAACTTAGGCTTGTTTAAGGAGCCTAAAGGGGTTGCTTATTTGGGATTTGATGTGAAGGCATGATGGAAGATCAAAAGAGCGAAAAATTTATGAAAGCTGCGGCTCTGCGTTATGATAGAAAACTAGATAAGGCTCCCAGGGTTATTGCGTCGGGACGAGGGTGGCTGGCTGATAGGATAATAAAAGAGGCCAAAAAAGTGGGCATCCCAATAGTTGAGGATCCCGCTTTGGTTGCTGTGCTTTTGGGGGTTGGTCTAGGTGAGGAAATACCGGAGGAAGCTTATCTTGCC
>NZ_CALETC010000071.1:0-3265 GCF_937920065.1 Acetomicrobium mobile | reverse complement strand
GGTAAGGTTGACAAATATACCTCCCATGCTATATAATTCATGGTAGATTGTGCATATTTTAACATAGTGTACTTTAAAAAGTATACTTTAAAAAGATAGAGATAATGAACTCGTTCTTTTACTAACGGCACAACATGACCTTTAAGGACATATAAAAGAAGGCCGTTCATAAACGCGCATGGAGGGAAGCTTTGCATGAAAAAGGTTGAGTATGCCGCCGGTTTTCTTGTAATCTTATGTGTAGTGATCGGAGGCAAGATATTTTTAGGCAGTAGTGACCTTTATTTCAGATTGCTAATAGGTGCAGGGTTAGGGTATACATTATCGAGGGCTTATACAGGCTTTGCCGGTAGCGTCTACAGGGCGTATAAAACCGGATCCACCAGGCTTATGAGAACGATGACGCTCATGTTTTTAATTACCGCTTTTTTGACGGCAGCCTTTTTGTTCGGATCAGATCCTGCTTCCTATAATCTTTGGATCAATCCTATAAATCTGGGATTAATCATTGGCGCCTTTCTTTTCGGCTTTGGAATGTCCCTTTCTGAATGCTGTGCAACCGGAGTACTTACAATATTTCCCTCTGCCCTTCCAAAAGCATTCATCACGCTCTTTTTCTTTGGCCTCGGAGTTTTCCTCGGTTTTCCCATACAAAGAACGGCAAGTTGGGTCAACGACTCCTGGTTTTCGACGGAGGTTGGCCTCAAGCTCGCCGGAGGAGTATTTCTCCCCGATCTTTTCAAGGGCGACGGCTTTGGAGGATATTTAGGAGCTATTTTGATTACAACCTTGTTTAGCGGGATAGTTGTATATGCGTGTTATACATACGAAAAACACAGGATTGAAACCAATACATACACAGGCCATCCCCTTGAAATCATGCAGGAACAACTTAAACCGATGAACGCAAAAACATTCAAGCTTTTTAGCGCCCAGACATACGAGCACATCTTTGTAAAACCATGGACACTAAGGGAGGGTGCTGTTGGGCTTGCTTTGCTTTTCATGTTCCTGATGGGTGTCACTAAAGCCGGTTGGGGGGCATCCACTCCTTTCGGAATATGGGTAGGTAAACTGTTTATGCTATTTGGCATGTCGCCCGAATCTATCGCCAATTTTACACATATGTCCGCCGATACATTCACACTACCCTTCTTTCGGCATGGCGCTTCGGTACAAAACTTCGGCATTCTCGTGGGCGCTTTCATATATTTGCTAACAGCCGGGCAATTTGTACAAGCGTTTAAGTCAGGGCTGCGCATGAGAAAGAAAGAGGCGGCAGTATTCGCATTAGGCGGCATCTGCATGGGATTGGGCACTCGTCTTGCAAATGGATGCAATGTCGGGGCATTATATAGCCCTATAGCTAATCTTTCGCTATCGGGGTGGATATTTTTAGTTTTTATGGTTGCAGGTGGCATCCTTAGCTGCAAAATCAGGAGCAAAATCACCGAGTAAGTAATGCCAACAAAGTGCAAACTATTAATAAATCTGCACAGGCAAATTTGTTAATATTTTAAATTACCAGGAGGTAAGTATCGATGGGAAAAAAGATTTTAATAATAGGCGGAGTGGCTGGAGGAGCTTCCGCGGCGGCAAGAATCAGAAGATTAGATGAGACTGCCAAGATCATTATATTTGAGAAAGGCCCACATGTTTCTTTCTCAAATTGTAGTCTACCCTACCGTCTTAGCGATACCGTCAATAAAACCGAAGATCTCATTTTAATGTCACCGGAAAAGTTTTTAAAACAATATAACATTGAAGCCAGAGTTAACAGCGAAGTGGTAAAAATCCAAAGAAACGAGAAAAAAATATTGGTAAGGGATCACGCAAGCGGCAGAGAATATGAAGAAAGCTACGATAAATTGATCTTGTCTCCCGGAGCACGCCCCATTTTGCCAAGAAGCATCGAAGGAATTGATAAAGAACATGTATTTACAGCAAGAAGCGTGGTAGATATTGACAGGCTATACACATATCTTAAAAAGAACAACATTGAAGACGTCGCGGTAGTCGGCGGCGGTTATATAGGGCTGGAAATAGCGGACAACTTACATTTGGCAGGTAAAAAGGTTTCCATAATAGAAGCCTCAGAACAAGTAATGGCACCTTTTGATAACGATATGGCCCAAATACTTCATAAAGAGATATACGACAAAGGCGTCAACCTCATCTTAAACGATGCCGTAGTGAAGATTGACAGCGACCACTTGGTCCTGGAATCCGGAAGAAAGGTCAACGCTAAGGCCGTAGTCGTGGCTGTTGGCGTTGCGCCGGATACGGCTCTAGCCAAAGACGCAGGGCTTGAAATCGGGGCTACAGGTGCAATCAAGGTCGACCATAACTACTTGACAAGCGATAAAGACATATATGCTATAGGCGACGCTATCGAAGTATACTCCCGCTTAGAACACAGGTACTTCACATGCGGTCTGGCCGGGCCGGCGCAAAGGCAGGCAAGAGCCGCAGCCGATCATATTTACGGCATCCCCTACAGAAATAACGGACATATATGTACTTCTATAGTCAAGCTTTTCGATCTGAACGCCGCATCGACCGGATTGAACGAAAAGCGTGCAAAGGCCACCGGGATTCCCTACGATTTCGTTTACATAATACCCCATGATAAGGTCAGCCTGATGCCAGACAGCAATATAATGCATTTTAAATTAATATACGAGTATCCAACAGGAAGAATACTGGGTGCCCAGGCTATAGGAAAGGGAAACGTCGACAAGAGGATTGATGTCATAGCTACGCTAATATTGATGGGCGGCACTTTAGAAGACGCAAAAGAGCTCGAGTTGTGTTATGCTCCTCCCTTTAGCACGCCTAAAGACGTGATCAACCACGCCGCGCTAGTTGGTTTGAACCTCTTGGACGGCAGATACGAACAGGTTCCTGTCACGAAGGTGAGGGAATTGGTGGAAAATAATGCCTTCATCGTCGATGTTCGCGAGAAAGATGAATACGATAAGGGACACCTCATAAATGCCATCAACATTCCTTTAAGCGAGCTCAGATCCAGGGTAAATGAAATACCCAAGGATAGACCCGTTTATTTGCACTGTCGTACAGGCCAAAGAAGCTATTACGCCGTGATGGCCCTACAGGGTATGGGATATAGAAACGTCTATAACGTCTCCGGTTCGTTCCTTGGTATTTGTTACTACGAGTATTACCAAGACCAAATCACAGGAAGAAAGAAAATCGTTACAGAATATATTTTCGAGTAGATAACGAAAAGGTAATTGATAAAAAT
>NZ_CALETC010000070.1:0-2875 GCF_937920065.1 Acetomicrobium mobile | reverse complement strand
CTCGTCTGGAAAAGGGGAAGAGACGACAAAGAGGTGCTTTTAGACGCCCATATAGACGAAATCGGGCTTGTGGTAACGAATATAGACGATAAGGGGTTCCTCAGGGTAGAACCGGTGGGCGGAGTTTCTCCCTATCATTATGTAGGCCAAAGAGTAAAGTTCCCGAAGGCCACGGGAGTGGTTTACTACGAAGGCGAGACGCCCGAGGAACAAAAGAAAAACTTATCCAACCTCACCTTCGACAACCTCTTCGTGGACATTGGCGCCGGCGACCGCAGTGAGGCCGAAAGCTTGGTCTCCATAGGCACCTTTGGCGTCTACGATTCCTATTTTTACAAAAATGGCAATTACCTCACATCGAAATCCATGGACGACAGGATCGGCTGTGCCGTTTTAGTTGAAGTATTCAGGAATTTAAAGGATCCGCGCCATACGGTCATAGGATCTTTTTCCGTCCAGGAAGAAATTGGGCTTGTCGGAGCCTTTGTATCGGCATACAGCTTTTCTCCTCAAATTTGCGTAGCCGTTGACGTCACCGATTCGGCCGATCATCCGAAGGGGCTTAAAAGGCATGCCATGGCGTTGGGCAAAGGCCCTGCCATAAAGATCAAGGACAAGATGTCCATAAGCCACAGGAAGGTCGTCGAACTGCTGGAGCAGGCAGCACAAAAGGCGAATGTGCCTTACCAAAAGGAAGTCTTGACCTTCGGCGGCACTAACGCTGCCGCACTTCAAAGGACGAAGGAAGGCATCCCTTCCGCAACGCTTTCAATACCCACCAGATACGTCCATTCGCCAAGCGAGACGGTGAGCCTAAACGATGTAGAAGGAGCGGTAAAATTGCTGGTGAGCTTCGTCGATTTGGAGCTAGAGCTTTAATGCCTTGAACGCTCATTTTTAGGGATAGCTTAACGTAAACTAAAAAGATGAAAGGGTCGCTCGTGCGCAAGCGACCCTTTCATATAAATTGTTCGGTTACTTTTTTATGGTGTTTTTCAGCAATCGTCCGTCTTCAAAGGCTATAAAAATCTCAAATTTCTCCGGTGCGACGCTTAAATTTCCGTTATCAGCCAGCCAGAGGTGCAGTTCCGTGCCACCTTCGACCTCCATGTTGAAAGACCCGTCCGTATTAGACAGTATTCCTCCAGATGCCGCGCGGGTGACTACTATATTCCATATGCCGTTTCCCGGAATGGTGTCCCAGGTTCCGCTTTTGCCGTCCTTTGCCTTAATGGCTATGCTTTCTATGGTCCCCTTGGTATTAATGAGCTTGAGCAGCACGTGAACATCGGGGTTAGTGTCGGGCGTGGCAAGAAGAGATGAAACCTCCCCCTTTTTTAGGTAGTTCATCGGGCCCTTGCCCAGGTAAGTTGCCCGAATTTTGTCTGAAACCTGGGCAGTGGCAGAAGGAGCAGTAGTTTTTGAAGTTTGCTCTCCTTCAATGACGCGGACGACCTCCTTTTCCAGGATGCTTCCGTCGCTCATGACCACGAGGACTTTATATTTCACGTCGCCTTCTGTGATGGTACCGTTATCGGTGAGCCATAGGTTGAAGTCCTTCTTCCCGGACACGCTCAAAGAGACTGAACCGTTGCTCTCGTTTAAGACGTTTCCGGAAGGATCCGTCACCGCCACCAGCCATTTTCCGTTTCCCGGTATCGTATCCCATTCCGAGGCACCGTCATCGCCGCGGACGATGAAGTTGATGATCCTGCCCTCAGCTACCAGTTCAAGGGCGATCTTCCAGTCGGGCTTTCCGTCGCCCTTTAGGGCTTCGCTTCTTGACGTGAGATCTCCCTTTGCCGGCTCAATTAAGGCTGCCGAAAGAATCCCTTTATCCGGTATTGCCTTGGTCACCTCTTTGCGTTCGACTGCCTTGCGCAGGACCTTACCATCGTTGAACTTAACGATCACTTCATATCGCGTAGCGCCGGCTGCAATGGAGCCGTTGTCGGCAACCCAAAGGTCCAAGGTCGTATCGCCCTCTACGGCAAATTTTACGCTTCCATCCTCCCTGTTTCGCAGCTTGCCGTCGGTATAGACCGCTATGGCCCATATTCCGTTGCCGGGAACGGTGTCCCACGCCGAAGATGTGCCATCCACGTTTCTTATCGAAATTTCTTCAACTACGGATACGGTGTTAAATCGGATTTTAAAGTGAGCGTCTCTTACTCCGTCTCCTTTGATCTTCTCTGACTTTCCTACGACGTCTTTGTCTCCAATTCCCAATAAGACCGCCGATAGTTCTTCGGACTCGGGCAACTCGACCTTTTCAGCTTCTTTGGGCTTAAAAATATCGGGCATTCCCGGAACGGTCGTCTTTGCCTTTGCGGTACTCCCATCGATGAATGAAACAGCGACCTCATATTCACGGGTTTTAGAGAAGGCAGTACCGTCATCGGCAACGTAAAGGTGAAGCGTAATTAGGGCAAGAAATGGTTTGGTTGAAAAGGACCCCGAAGCAGTTGTTACATCCTCTCCCTTGCCGTCTTGTACGATCATTCCCCATTTCTGGTTGCCCGGTATCGTATCCCATGTCCTATCCGTTCCCAGAGCCTTAAGCTCTACTCCCGTGATAGCTCCAGCCCCTTTGACAGAAACTACGAAATGGGCATCCGGTTTGCCGTCAGGTTTCAAGGTCTCTTTCATCCCCAGGAGGTCCGTTTCGGTGCCCTTAAAGGTAAAGCTCTGGATTTCCCCCATGGCAGCGAAGGCAGAATTTACAAACAGCACCGAGGAAGTAATCAAGAAAAGTAGAAGGACTGCCCTTTTCATTGATTTCATGGCTCAATCCCCCTTATAAATAATTAATTTATATATTACTAAAATATTATAACATGCCACAATGACGCATCGGTATTATTTACGATAACGA
>NZ_CALETC010000069.1:0-2602 GCF_937920065.1 Acetomicrobium mobile | reverse complement strand
AGGTATATTCTTCTACAAAACTGCTCGTGATAGATGAAGTGGGATACTTGCCTTTAGACAGCCTTGGTTCAAGCTTGTTTTTCCAGCTGATAAGCAATCGTTACGAAAGGGGGAGCATAATACTGACCAGCAACAAGGGATTCGGTGAATGGGGAGAGCTGATGGGTGATTCAGTGTTGGCGACGGCAGTGTTGGACAGATTATTACATCATGCCCATATCATTAACATCAGGGGAAACAGCTACCGCCTAAAGGACAGAGCGAAGACGGGGCTGTATAAAAACCCCCAAGCCAATGTTTAGTTGAAGGCCGGGGTGGGTCATTTTTAAACCGGCACAGATGGGTCAAATTAAAGCCGGCGTTGACATCAGGAGTAGCAGGGAGAGAATCGATAGAAAAGAATCACTCTCGCATGGTCTATCTCATGGACGACCTTCCGTCGATAAGACAAAACCCCGTAAGCCTTGAGATGATCGAGGCAGCTAGGCTCGTTGGCGTGGATTTTATTTTAAACGTAGTTACAAACAGCAAAAAAGAGATAGTCAAGATCGTTGCCGGAGATTTGGAAGATGCATGGTATGAGGGTGTCTCGGTCTCGTCGGGGATGTATGAGGTTCCCATAGCAAGAAAGGCAGACGGCGCCATAGCCAGCGCAGGCGGTTACCCGAGGGACATTAATGTCTATCAAGCACAGAAGGCTCTTGACCATGCTGATAAAGCGACGAAGACAGGTGGAACCATTATCTTGGTCGCTGAATGCTCTCAAGGTTACGGAGAGCGGACCTTCGAGGAGTGGATGCGTGAGGCCAAAAAACCGAGCGATGTTATAGAGCGGATAAAGAAAAACTTTGCCATGGGCGGTCATAAGGCCTACGGAATTTGCAAGGTGGCAAACGATAAGGAAATTATTTTGATTTCTTCCCTATCTGAAGAGGAGACAAAGGGGTTGTTTATGC
The DNA here is from genome assembly GCF_937920065.1 of Acetomicrobium mobile. Lineage (NCBI taxonomy): Bacteria > Thermotogati > Synergistota > Synergistia > Synergistales > Acetomicrobiaceae > Acetomicrobium > Acetomicrobium mobile. Next base: position 1,646 of record NZ_CALETC010000069.1, on the reverse strand, counting down.
GTAAAATGGGCTCAGTCGAGGAAGCTATAAGATATGTCGAAGGCAAATACGATCAACCAAGCTATATATTAATGCCCTACGGCAGCCTGACGGTTCCCGTGCTTTCAAACTAGTTTTTTACATATAAATCAAAAAGTCGCAAAGGTTGTGAGGTGAAGTTAATGGATTTAACTAAGGACGAAATGCTAGAAAGGGCCAAAAAGCCTGCAGAGGAAGCTGTTAAGCTACATCGATATTATCAAGGAAAGATGCAGACCGTACCAAAGTGCTGCATCAGAGATGTCTCCGATTTCGCAATATGGTATACCCCCGGCGTAGCGGAGCCCTGCAAGGAGATAAAGAAAAACCCTGATTTGGCTTATGAGTTTACCAATAAAGGGAATACAATAGCCGTCGTTACAGACGGGACGCGAGTATTGGGCCTGGGTGATATAGGACCCGAAGCGGGGTTGCCCGTCATGGAAGGAAAGTGCATGCTCTTTAAATACCTTGGCGGCGTGGACGCCGTGGCCATCTGCCTTGATACGAAGGACCCCTACAAATTCATCGAGACGGTCAAGAATTTAACTCCTGCTTTCGGAGGGATAAACCTTGAAGACATAGCTCAGCCAAAGTGCTTTTACATACTCGATGAACTGAGAAAGGATTGCAAGATACCCGTATGGCACGACGATCAGCAGGGAACGGCTGCCGTTAACTTGGCAGGTTTATATAGCGGACTCAAAATTACGGGCAAAAAAATTGATGATATAAAAGTTGGCTTCTTAGGATGCGGAGCTGCAAACGTTGCTACAATAAGGATATTGATCAACGCTGGAGTTAATCCCGAGAATATAGTAATCGCTGACAGCAAGGGCATTATTCATCCTGGCAGAGATGATCTTGAAGACGCAAAGTATGACGTGAAGCGCCATCTTGCTCAAATCACAAATCCTGATGACATAAGCGGAGGCCAAGAAAAAGTTTTCGAAGGCACAGATGTGGTGTTTTGTTACACCAAGCCAGGGCCAGATGTGGTGAAAAAAGAATGGGTCGCCAAGATGGCTAAAGACGCTATGCTTTTTGCCTGTGCCAATCCAGTCCCTGAGATATGGCCTTGGGAAGCCAAGGAGGCTGGTGCACGAATAGTGGCGACCGGAAGGTCCGACTTCCCTAACCAGATAAATAACTCGCTTATATTCCCAGCAGTTTTTAGGGGAACGTTGGACGTAAGGGCATCTGCGATCACTGATGAGATGTGCATTGCCGCAGCTAAGACGCTTTCTGATTGTGCAGAAAAAATAGGCTTGCATGAGGATTATTTGATACCGACTATGGACGAGACGTGGGTGTATCCACAAGTTGCTGCATCAGTGGGAGTAAAGGCGATTGAGCAGGGCCTGGCAAAAATTACCATGTCTCGGGACGAATTGATCCAGGTGGCGGAAGAGAAAATAAGAATTGCGCAAGAGACTACAAAAATGCTTATGAAAGAGGGGTTGATAAAATCTGTATAGTTTTTAAATAAGATAGCCGATATCATATTTAAGGGCTGTCAGCATCGAGGCATCTCGAGCATGATGCCTCGCAACTTTCCATAAAAAAATTTTATCTTACCCTATTGACAAAAGTTCAAAGACCTGGTTAAATAACCTAAAGTTCAAAGA
>NZ_CALETC010000068.1:0-58352 GCF_937920065.1 Acetomicrobium mobile | reverse complement strand
CCGCTATCAGCTCTGAAACTGGCTTATGTTGAATTATCGATTCACCGAGATCGCCGTGTAATAACGATTTCATAAAGCTAAGATATTGAACTGCCAGCGGTCGGTCTAAACCGTATTGATGACGTATATTTTCCCTCACTTCCGGAGTAACATTGGGACCTACGATCAAATCTATGGGGTCTCCAGGCGCCAGGTGTAGCATGGAGAATATGACGATCGTCGCGCCCAACAAAGTTAAAACCAGAAATGCCATTCGTCTAACAAAATAGCGAAGCATTATACCCACTCCTGTTACTTTTTTGGAGAAAGGAGACCCTTGCGAAATCCCCTTTCTCCAAAAAAGTAATTTAACTAAAAACCAAACCTTATTTTGTTACGATGTCAATTCCATCGCTATATTGAATCATCCACGGATGGTTTTTAAAGTTTATTACCTCTTTACGCACAGCAAGCATCTTATCGGGAATATAGATCGGACACCACACCGCCTGTTCTATAAGATATTGCTGCACTTCTTTATATCTTTCTGCTCGAATTTCCCACGTAGGGGCAGTTGCCGCTGAGTTGATCAATTCGTCAGTTTTGGGATCACACCAGCGAGAGTGATTCGGATAAGGAAACTGCGTTGACAACAAGAACCAATCGAGAATATCCGCATTTGGCCAGCTATAAAGGCGGACGAAAAGGTCTTGTTGGCCTGCTTTTAGCATGGCCACATAGCTTGCACTATCGTAAAGCTGAATCTTGGCCTTGATGCCAACTTCCGCAAGTTGAGCCTGAAGGACCTCTGCGAGCCTTTTTGACGTAGAGTCATTTTCAGCAGAAAGAGTAGTTTCAAAGCCCTTAGGAAATCCCGCCTCGGCAAGCAAGGCCTTCGCCCTCGCCGGATCGTACTTGTAGCCCAACTCCTCGCTTTCCTCCAGATATTCATCTTTCAGCGCCGGGGGAAGATAGCCGTACGCCGGGGTAGCGTAACCACTAAAGATGTATTTCACTATCGTTTCCCTATCGACGGCATGGTTAATTGCCCGCCTGACAAGTACGTCATCAAATGGTTTTTTATCGCAAGCATATGCAAGGTACCCCAGCCTCGTCGACTGATCGATAAACAAATTAATGTCAGGGTTTTCTTTTAGTTTGTCGGCTTGCAAAGGAGGCACATCGCGAAGCACGTGAACCCCGCCGGTGATAAGCTCCATGATGCGCGAACTTTCCTCGGGTATCGTTCGAATAACCAGCTCATCGAAAAGGGCCGGCCCCCGATTGGACATCCATTCCGGACCCCAATTGTAATCAGGGTTTTTGACGAGCACAATCCTGTCTCCACGTACCCATTGCTTAAACATGAACGGGCCCGTTCCCATCACCGTCTTAATTCCATAATATTCTCCATATTCTTCATAACAACCAGCCTTTTGTATTCCTGAGGCTGTGTTAGATAGATTAAAGAGTAAATTAGGAAAAGGATATTTTAGCTCCATTTGTACTGTGTGGTCGTCAATAATTTTGACTTCATCGATTGCCTTCAGATCACCAGCGTAAGGAGACGCGGTTTTCGGATCTTTTATGGTGTCGATGGTCCATTTTACGTCCTTCGCCGTAAAGGGAGTCCCGTCATGGAAAGTAACGCCTTTTCGCAGGTGCAAGACCCATATCAATCCATCTTCCGATACATCCCAACCTGTGGCAAGGCCAGGGCGATATCTAAAATCATAATCCCTCGATATCAGACGATCGTGCAAATAAATCAAAGCGTCGGAATACCATGCAGCTTTCATGGCGTCTAAAATATCGGGATCTCTATCCATGGCTTGGACGATCACCTTTTTTTCAGCGGCTATTAAAGGCGACTCCATAAACAACACGCCGAGAATCCCCAAAAAAACGCATAGCGCGATCATAATGTAGGCTCCAAAAACTCGTACTTTTGAAAACCCTTTAACTTCCTTCATACTCCCTGCCTCCTTCTCTTTCTAGTCAAGCATAATGACACGCCACGAAATGATTTGCCCCTTTTTTTATTAGAGCCGGCTCGTCAATTGCACATTTTTCTTTGGCCCTGAAGCACCGAGGATGAAATCTACATCCGCTCGGAGGAGATAAAGGACTTGGCACATCCCCTTCAAGGAGTTTGCGCCTTCCCTTCTTGTCCGATGATACATCCGGTATTGCCTCCAACAACGCTTCTGTATATGGGTGAAGGGAGTTTTCAAATAACACATCGGTCTCCGCAATTTCAACTATTTTCCCCAAATACATTACGGCAACCCGAGTGCTTATGTGCCTTACCACGCTCATATCGTGAGAGATGAACAAATAGGTCAAATTAAACCTTTTTTGAAGCTCCTCAAACAGGTTGATTATTTGAGCTCTAATGGATACGTCCAAGGCCGAAACGGGCTCGTCGCAAATCAAGAACTCGGGGTTAATGGCTAACGCCCTTGCAATGACCACCCGCTGTCTTTCCCCTCCGCTTAATTCGTGTGGATATCGAGTTTGATAACGCCTCGTCAAACCGACTGCATCCATCAGCCTTTCTACTTTGTCCCTTCTTTCTGATTTCGTTGCCTCCTCGTGAACAATGAGCACTTCTTCAATCGCATCCCCCACCGAAAGCCTTGGATTAAGCGAACCAAAGGGGTCCTGAAAGATCATTTGAACCTTTTTCCTATATTCTTTAAGTTGATTTTTATCAAGCGTTAGCACGTTAACTCCACGATAATAAACCTTGCTATTCTTTTGAGCATCCGCAAGCCTGACAATGACTCTGCCGAGAGTAGACTTGCCGCATCCGCTCTCTCCCACAAGGCCAAGGACCTCGCCCGCCCTCACATCAAAATCGATGCCATCGACAGCTCTTATATGTTGTTTTTTGCCAAAAAAACTACTGGGCACGGAGAAGTTAACGCTTAATTCCCGTACCTTGAGCAAATGATCGGGCATATGATCATTCCTTCCTCGTCTTATGAGACGTTATGACATCGCACAAGCCGACCATCCAGCCTCGTGATGACCGGCTCGATATGCTTGCAGTGAGCTTTTGTGCAATCACAACGAGGCGCAAACCTGCACCCCGTGGGAATATCATGTGGCGATGGCACAGTGCCTTTGATAGGTTTCAGTGGTTTTTTGGGTCCATTTATGGACGGCAAAGATGCCAAAAGCCCTTTTGTATAGGGATGAAGCGGGGCCCTGAGCACATCCTTCGTCAGGCCATATTCTACGATGCGTCCGCAGTACATTACTGCTACGCGATCGGCCACTTCGCTAATGACCCCGAGGTCGTGAGTGATAAACAACACAGCAGTGCCCGTTTTTTCTTGAAGTTCCAGTATTAGCTCAAGGATTTGAGCTTGCACCGTCACATCCAGCGCAGTTGTAGGTTCATCGGCTATCAGAAGGCTCGGATTACAGGCTAAGGCCATGGCAATCATAGCGCGCTGCCTCATGCCACCACTTAGCTCGTGTGGGTACTGACGTAAACGTTTTCTTGGAAGGGAAACCTTACAAAGGTGTAATAGGTGCTCGCTCTTTTTTAAAGCTTCCTTTTTAGACGCTCCTTGATGGAGCATTATTGCCTCAGAAATCTGAGTGCCAATGGTGAGAACCGGGTTCAATGAGGTCATTGGTTCTTGAAAAACCATGGAAATCTCATTTCCGCGAACTCGCCTCATCTCATCCTCGCCCTTGAGCAAAAGATCTTCGCCTTTAAATAATACTTTGCCGCCGACAATCTTCGCAGGAGGAGAAGGAATTAAACGCATAATCGAAAGTGCTGTCAGGCTCTTGCCGGAACCTGACTCTCCGACTATTCCCAATGTTTCACCCGCTTGAAGGACAAAGCTCACGGAATCTACCGCCGGGACGGCTGTACCTTCAGTATAGAAGTAAGTTCTCAGATCTTTAACTTCTAACAGCGGTATTCCCGCAAGTGGGCACTCTCCCGATTGTGGGTATGCATATATATCCATTGTTTTAAATGATATATTTGAATATTCCTAATGTCAATATGCAAGTGAATTAGCACCTGCCTGTAGTTTTATCCGAGAAAAGACAAAAATAGATTTCAAGAATCTAAAGAGACAGTCGTCATAAAGCCCGAGAAAGCAATAGCATCAACTAACCATTGCCACGGCTGTGTTTCTCGATTTAAACATGCTGTGACTAAATATTTTTTATTATTTTTCTGCTTCTCCTATGTTGACAAACCACAATAAGTTATATATCATTATCTTTAATTATAAAAATCTGCGGAAAGAAGGGGGCGCTAAGTGGTGATAGGTGAACGCGTTATGGCTACATCCGGACAATGCGTTAGTATTATCAGCACGTTGTGCGCCTCCATATCCGGCGGTTATTATTTTAGCGACGGCCAGTGGCGTTATTATTACGCTTCTGGCCAATTTTCTTATGGAGACCGGCCGCCGGGCGGGAGCATTTACTGTAACACCATAAAGTAAAGTATCATAGTAGCAAGTTAAATCCGGGGTTCGGTCTCAAGCCGAACCCCGGATTTTTTTTATTTTAAAAGGAGGAAAGAAAAATGCAAGCTACAAGAGCGATCATAAAGACAAAGAAAGACGAATCGGCAGGGAAGCTGCTCATGAAACTGGACCAGATGGGAGTAACGGCTCGCATCACAAAAAACGAGCCTGAGGCGATCGTGCTGGCAGAAGGACAAATCGATGAAGGCGAGATAAAAAGCATGCCCGAAGTCGCCCAACTGACCAAAGTAAAGGCACCTTTTCCCTTGGTCAGCAGGGAGTGGAGCAAAAAAGACAGCATAGTCGAGATAGCTCCCGGCATCGCAGTAGGAGGAGGAAACGTTCTTATCATAGCGGGCCCTTGCGCAGTCGAAGGGGAAGAACAGATCGTAAAGACGGCGCAGTCAATAAAAGATTCAGGTGCCACTGCCCTTCGTGGAGGTGCCTATAAGCCGAGGACCAGTCCCTACTCCTTCCAAGGCCTTGGTGCCGAAGGGCTGGCCCTGCTATCGGGGGCAAAAAAGGCCACAGGCCTTCCAATAGTGACAGAGGTAATGACGCCTGAAGACATCGACTTCATGCTGCCTCATGCAGACATCCTGCAGGTCGGTTCCCGCAACATGCAAAACTTCTCGCTTCTCAAGGCTTTAGGCAAGGTGGACAAACCCGTCTTGCTCAAACGGGGCATGATGGCCACCATAGACGAGTGGCTGCAAGCCGCCGAATACATCATGGCAGGCGGCAACTTCAACGTCATACTTTGCGAGCGTGGAATAAGGAGCTTCGAAAAAAGGACCCGCAACACCTTGGATCTAAACGCCGTACCCCTGGTCAAAAGTTTAAGCCACCTTCCCATAATCGTAGACCCCAGCCACGGGACGGGAAAGAGCGAGCTCGTCCCCAGCATGAGCCTTGCGGCTTTGGCAGCCGGTGCCGACGGCTTAATCGTCGAGGTGCATCCAAATCCCAAAGAAGCAGTAAGCGACGGAGATCAATCGCTTGATTTCGAACAATTTGGCGATCTCATGAAATCCGTAAAGAGGCTGCTTTCCATAATGCCCGGCAAATTCCTGGAGGGATCAAAGTGCAGTGTAGCAGCATAGGCATCATAGGACTGGGGCTCATAGGAGGCTCCATAGGCAAGGGCCTGCTAAAAAACGAGGCGTCTCGCAACGTGCTCGGCTGGGACGTAAATGAAGACGCGATAGACGTCGCTCTCTCTTCAGGCGCCGTCACGCATGCCTGCGAACCCGAAAAGATGGCAGGCAAAGCGGAACTGCTCATATTGGCGGTGCCCCCAAGCCAAATGAAGCTGCTAAGCGAAAAAGTAGCGCCCTTTGCCGGTAAAGGGTTAAAAGCCGTAACGGATACGGCGAGCACCAAATCTGCAATAGTAAAGCAGTTATCGGCAATCTGGAAGGAAAAGTACGTGGGGCTTCATCCGATGGCCGGCAAAGAAAAGGCAGGCATCGATAACTCTTCGGCAGATTTATTTGAGGGCGCCGCATGGGCCGTCGTCCCGAGCGCGCTTTCGAGCAAAGAAGCCGTCGAAATGGCGACAGATCTGGTTTGCGCACTGCACTCGATCCCGATCACCCTAACCCCCGAAGAACACGACGCCATCGTGGCCGTGACAAGCCATCTTCCCATGTTTTTGGCCACGGCGCTGGTGACGTTGGCCGCACAAAGAGCTTCGAGAAATCCAAAACTTTCCAAGTTCGTTGCCGGAGGCTTTAGGGATACGACCAGAGTGGCTTCGTGCCAACCCTGGCTGATATCCGAAGTATGGGAAACAAACGAAGGCTTTATAAAAGAGGTATTAAAAGACTTCATAGATATTTTATCCGAAATGTCCTCAAAGGACTCAAAAAGCCTCGCAGAGATGGCAACCGAGGCCAAAAGGGCCAGGGAATCTCTGCTTGCAGGGCGAGGTGAAGGCAAATGATTGAAATAAGACCGGTAGAGGGAATAAGGGGCGAGATAAACGTTCCAGGCGACAAATCGATATCACACAGGGCAGCAATTTTAGGTGCTCTCTCAAAAGAGGGGATAACTGTCGGCAACTTCTCGACCGGAGAAGATTGCAAGACTACGTTGACATGCCTTAAAGCATTGGGCTGTGAGATAACAAAGTCAGATTACAAATCCGGGGAGAAAGATTTAACGGATCTCGATCATCTCAGATCCGACGCGGTAGGTTTTGAAAACAAAGTAACGATAAAGGCACCCAAGGGCTTAAGGGAACCAAAAAACATACTGGATGCAGGAAATTCGGGGACCACGGCCAGGCTTTTGCTGGGACTAATATCGGGGATCCCGAATTTATTCGCCGTCATCGACGGTGATGAAAGCCTGAAGGGACGGCCCATGGGAAGGGTCACGGGGCCGTTAATTTCCATGGGAGCAAAAATAGACGGCAGAGACTTCGGAAATAGACTTCCGCTAAGTGTAAGGGGCAAAAAACTAAACGGTGGTACCCACGTGCTTCAAGTGGCGAGCGCCCAAGTAAAAACCGCGATTCTTTTAGCGGGCCTCAATGGACAAGGTCCAACCACAGCAATAGAACCTAATACTACCAGGGACCACACTGAAATAATGCTTGAACACCTTGGCGTCCCCATTTCAAAGTGTGGCCTCAAGACGACGGTCTATCCGACTTCTCTCATAAACGGTGGAAGTTGGAACATACCTGGTGATTTTTCCTCGGCTGCATTCTGGATAGTGGCGGCGGCCATAACGAGAGAAAGCGAGCTGCAAATTAAAAACGTAAACGTAAATCCCACGAGGACCGGATTGCTCAACGTGCTAAAAAGAATGGGATTAATTTACTCCATCGAGAATGAAACCCTGAGCGGCGGCGAAAAAACGGCAACGATCGTGGTCAAGTCCTCGTCACTTGAAGGAACAAAGGTGATGCCCGAAGAGATACCTTCACTGATCGACGAGCTTCCACTTTTAGCGGTGGCCGCCACTCAGGCAGAAGGGATCACCGAAGTCACGGGAGCTGAAGAATTAAGGGTCAAAGAAAGCGATAGGATTCACGCGATGGCTGTGGGCTTAAAAAAACTTGGCGCCCAAATAAAAGAAACAAAGGACGGGTGGATCATCAGAGGCAAGACCGCTCTCGCAGGCGGAAAAACAAGAAGCTGCGGAGATCACCGCGTAGCCATGGCTCTGGCCGTGGCGAGCCTTGTCGCGACAAGCCCCCTATATTTGGAGGGAGAAAGCTGCGTCCGCATATCCTACCCTGGTTTTTTCGAAACCTTGAGAAAACTGACCCAAAATACCAAAGCCAAGGAGAGGATCCAATCATGAGTATACGCCTTTTATCCAGCGGCGAATCCCATGGGAAGGGTTTCTTGATCATCATCGAGGGCATGCCTTCGGGGCTTGCGATCTCAAAAAGCGACATAGAAAGGCAATTGGCGCGGAGAAGACGCGGCTACGGCCGGGGCGACCGCATGAAGCTTGAAAAAGACGAATTTGAGTTTTACAGCGGCCTCAGAGGAGGCGTCACCACAGGAAACCCCATCGGGGTCGTCCTTCATAACAGCGAATGGGGTAAGTGGAAAGACATCATGGACGCCTTCGACTTAAATGAAGAACGTGTCGGGCAAAAGTCCATCACGCGGCCCAGGCCGGGGCACGCCGACGCATCGGGCATGGCAAAGTTTGGTTTTGAAGACGCAAGAAACGTCTTGGAAAGGGCCAGCGCCAGGTGCACTGCCGCCTGGACCATAGCCGGGACGCTTTGTCAGATGCTCTTAAATGAGCTCGGAATTACCGTAAAAAGCGCCGTCACGTCCATAGGAAAAGAAAAAGTCAATCTGCCCGAAAGCGACGAAGAATGGGCAAGGGCATGCTCTTCGGACATGGGAATCCCAAGAAAAGAAGACGAACCGCGCCTGCAAAGGGCAATAGACAGGGCAAAAGAAGAAGGCGACTCCCTTGGCGGCACCTTTGCAGTTGCCGTAAAAGGCATGCCACCCGGCATAGGATCTTACAGCGAATGGGACAGGCGATTGGACGGCCGATTAGCACAAGCTTTGATGTCCATACCCTCGGCCAAAGGCGTCGAGATAGGCGGAGGTTTTTCGCTTTCTGAAATGTGCGGGAGCGAGGTGCACGACGAATTCATCCTTTCCTCCGACCGGTGGGGGCGAAGGACAAACAATGCCGGCGGAATCGAAGGCGGCGTCACCAACGGCGAAGACATATTTGTTCATGTGGCCTTAAAGCCCATCCCAACCTTAAAGAAACCCCTTCACACCTTCGACATCGGGACAAAAAAGGAAGCGCTCGCCCATGTGGAAAGAAGCGACGTTTGTGTCGTCCCAGCTGCCTGCATCGTTGGTGAAGCCATGACGTCGCTTGTATTGGCCCAAGTCATATGCGAGCAGTTCGGCGGCGACAGAGTAGAAGACTTAAAGTGCCGCTTTGAAGAACACGTAAACAGGACGAGGAGGATGTTTCATGTCTAGTACCGTACAAACAATAAAAGAGACGAAAGAAGGAAAACTTGACACAAAGGGGCCATCTCTGAGGTTGTACCTGGGAGGTTTCATGGCGGCCGGCAAAACCTCCGTCGGAAGCAAGCTGTCCGAAATGACGGGGCTGCCCTTTCTCGACACCGATGACCTTGTGGAAGCCATGGCCGGGATGAGCGTTGCCGAAATATTCGCAAATTACGGCGAACCCCATTTTCGGCAGCTGGAGAAACGTGCCCTCGATGAAACCTTTAAACTAAAAAACGTCATAGTTGGCCTGGGCGGCGGCGTCCTGGTAAATCCCGAGCACAAGGCAAAAATTTTTGCCAACGGAACGCTGATAATGTTAGACGCGGCCGTAAAGACCATAATAGAGCGCGCATCCCGCCAACCGGGGAAAAGGCCGCTTCTTAAAGAAGACAACGTTGCAGAGCTGCTAGATAAACGACGCGAGGCTTACAAGGACGCCCACCTGCGCGTTTCGACCGACGAAATCTTCATTGATCAGGTCGCTTCAATCATCATCGATAATCTGGGCAAAGACATAATACAGCCCGAAAGGACATCTCGCGGAAACTACGAAATAGTGCGGGCCAAGACAAAGAAGGGCATCAGCTATCCCATAGTGATAGGCAGAGGCATATTAACCTCCTGCGATGATATTAACGATATCCTGGATACCATCGCAGATAAGCACAGCGGAGCACCCTTCGTGATAAGCGATCCGCTGTCATTCACTCTATTTTCGAGGCAAATCAAAAAAATATCGGGCACACACCTGCTTCCACGAGGCGAGGAAGGAAAGACCTTAGATCAAGTTTCGCTCATCTACGAAAAATTTGCCCGGCACAACATCGACAGAAAGGGGTTAATCCTGGCCATAGGCGGAGGATGCGTGGGAGATGCGGCGGGCTTTGCGGCCTCCACTTGGATGCGAGGCATAGACATCGTACAAATACCTACAACTCTGATAGCGCAAGTTGACAGCTCCATCGGCGGGAAGACAGCCGTAGACTTGCCTCAAGGTAAAAACCTGGTCGGGGCCTTTCACCAGCCCTGCTGTGTGATCGTGGACGTAAACTGTCTTCTAAGCTTGCCCGACGATGAATTCAGGCAGGGAATGGCAGAAGTCATCAAATACGGCCTGGGCGAAGACCGCGAATTTTTCCGCTGGCTTTCGGAGAACAGAAAATCGGTCCTTGAAAGAGAACCTGAAGCCCTGCTCAAAATGGTAAAACGCTGTATCGAGCTTAAGGTCTCAGTTGTGGGAGAAGATGAAAGGGAAACTTCGGGCGCGAGGACCCGCCTAAACCTAGGACACACCGTAGCTCACGGCCTGGAAGCCTGCTCTAATTACAGCGAGATAAAACACGGAGACGCCGTTGCCATCGGATTGGTCGTGGCGGCTAACCTCGCAGTCATGCTTGGAACCTGCCAGCGGGATATCTTGGCCGAGCTTAAAGATCTGCTCGAATACTTTGGCCTGCCCACCAGACCATATAAAGTCTTTGACGAGGCACTCCCCTTCATGCAAAGAGATAAAAAGTTCATAAGCGGAAAGCCCACAATGGTGCTTCCAAGGGAAGGCAAAAAGTGCGAAATGAAAGAAATCTCGATAGAGCTGCTCAAAAATGCTTACCAAGCGGCAGTGCGCTAAAGGGGCCCAAAGGCATTATCGCGACTCGGACGGGTTTGCAGGCCCTTATTTTATAAACTTTATCTGAGGGTAGGAACCCAAGACGCGCAGGCGCTCGACCCTGGATCTCATCGCCGCAAGCGCCTCCTTTACCTTTTCTTCCCCAACGTCGCCCTCGAAATCCACGAAAAAGAAATACTCGAAGGGATTTCCGGGAAGGGGGCGCGATTGGATCAAGGTAAGATTGAGCCCTGCTTTGTATAATGGCTCCAAAGCTTGAAACAAAGTCCCCGGCTTATGGGCTACGTTAAACAATATCGAGGTCTTGCACATTTCGGAAGACCTTGCGAAGGCACGACCGATGAGCCAAAACCTCGTAGCGTTATAGGGGTGATCTTCTATGCCTTCGTCTAAAATATTAAGCTCGTATAGTTCCGCTGCGAGCCTTCCGCATATGGCGGCGCTTTTCTTTTTTGTCTTTGCGATCTTTGCGGCGTAGCTTGTGCTTGAGGTGGGTATTTGCCGTGCCCAGGGCAAGTTTTTATAAAGCCAGTTTCTGCATTGACCGAAGGGCTGGGGGTGAGAGTAGACCTCCTCGATGTCAGCCGTCGTCTTTTCTTCGCTCGCCAGGGCCAACCTTATGGGCAGCTGTCCCTCGCCGATCACCGATATGCTTTGCTCGGCCGTGGCAAAGGCATCCAGGGTGGAGTAAACGGTGCCCTCTGTGGTATTTTCAACAGGCACGACCCCTATCCCGGCTTTTTCCTTCGATACATGATCAAACACTTCTGCAGGGTTTTCGACAAAAACTACATCTACGAACCTTCCCAAAAAAGAAACGACTGCTTCATGGGAAAAGGAACCCTCAGGTCCCATGCAGGCAACTTTTATCGGCTTTTGAACGGCCCTGCAAAAGGATATAATTTCTCGAAAAAGCAGGCTGACGAACTTCGGATCCAACTCTTTAGTCAAATTGCAAAGCCTCTCTATGATCTCCATCTCCCTGGAAGGATCATAAACTGAGGCATCACCTTTGACTTCGCCTACCTTCTTGGCCAAATCGACCCGTCTTTCAAGAAGGCGAAGAACTTCTTCGTCAACGGACTCGATTTGCTTTCTCAAATGGTAAATGTCTTGGCTTGACACAACTGGGTCGTCCCCTCTTTTTATAATCTCTAGCAATTATACAATATCACTAAACACAAGTTTTGGGATAAACTGACGGAAAATGCGGGCATTACAATTTTATACCGCAATGCTTTTCTAAAGACAGGAGGTAATCCCTTAATTCGCGAAAATCCTCGTAAAAAGCGGTAATCCCGTAACGTTCAAACTGATGGTAAGCGTCCTTCTCGAGTGAGCTTATTAGCCACAAAATTTGTCGTCCTACGTCTAGGGCGTAGCCCTCACCTTCATCATATTCCCAATATTCAGCCAACATATCTGCAGCGTTGAGGGAGGTCAGGCCTTCGACGAACTCGTCCAAGGTAATCTCGTCGGTATTCAGGCGATAAAGCAACTTAAGCGCCTTCTTGCCAATGCGCATGACGTTTCGAATGAAGTCATTACCGTGTTTTCCTTTACTCTCGGCCACACCTTTAGCATCTGTCATGGCACATCACTTCTCACTAAGTGAAGCTATTAACTTAGAGGCGATCTCGTCAAAAATCCGGCTGAAGGCAGAATCCGGTTTTTTGTCAACGAGAGGGGTCCCTTCGTCGATGCATTCTCCCATGTCAAGCTCAATGGGTATCCTGCCCAAAAAGGGAACTTCCATTAAGTGTGCGAGCTTTTGTCCCTCACCTTTGCCGAAGGGGAACATCTCCATCCCACAAGAGGGACATTCGAGCGAGCTCATGTTTTCCACCAAGCCCAATAAAGGCACCTCTAACTCTTTTGCGGCGCTTATGGCCCGCGAGCAAACCATGGCCGAAAGCCTTTGAGGCGTCGTTACAACAAGCATGCCGTCAAGATTGGGGATCGATCTCATCACGGTCTGGACCTCGTCGCCCGTGCCCGGGGGAAGGTCTACAAGCAGGAAATCGGCGCTTCCCCAGTTGACTGACGCAATCAACTGTCTTATGGCCCGCATCTTATGGGCACCTTTCCACATTATGGGTTGATCCTGTGTTGCCCACATGGAGGCCACTGACACAACTTTTATGCCCTTTGAGGTAACGAGTGGGTTGAAGCGAAGGTCATGGTGACCGGGGTGGTCATGGTCGCTTACTACGTCCATCCTGCCGGACAAGCCCAATGACCTGGGAACGGCGGGACCATGAAGATCGGCATCGAAAATGCAAACTTCGTAACCTCTCTTCTTTAGCGCCGCGGCCAGGTTGACGGTAACGACCGTCTTTCCGACACCACCTTTGCCGCTTAAAATAGCGATCTTGTGGCGGACGTCCTTGAGCGCTAAGGCAAGTGGACCCTTGGTCTTCAACGTCTCTTCCCTAATTTTTGCCTTCATCTCCTCAAATTGTTCTCTTCCGATGTCAACATTCATAGGGCCACCACCTTTGCATAATTTGTACTTTCAAAAATTTAAAGGCCATACACATTCACCCACGCAATCGCGAGCGAAAGCACAATTTTATCCCTTCTCAGTCGACTTGGTCAATTTTTGCAACGGCACTTCGACTGATTTGTTTATATTACACCTTGAAGACTCTAAAATCACCCTGTCCCAAGCCCTGTTTCACCGCATAAAGGATCATTTCCTTGGGATCGACGCCTGTTATATGGAATAACTTCCCCCGGCCGGGGCTTAGGGCGTCGCACTCCTCAGCGATGGAGCCGGGAAGGCCTGGAGCCTCATCTATGACGCTTAAAGTGGCACTATCCAGCGCCACAGGATCTGAGGACATTAAAATTCCCTGATCTGAAACGAAGGGAACATCTGAAAAGGGATAGCAATCCGGATATGGGCAAATGTCTATTAAGACGTTGACGTAATAAACCTTGCCTTTTAAGGCAGTATTTACAGCCATGGCGGAATCAACAACCCGCTTTTGAAAGCGCATCGTTGAGCTTCTGTCGATCACAATTGCTCCCACTGGACAGGCGGCCGTGCAATAGTAAGCACAACCAATGCAGCTTTTCTCATCCAGTTGTGGTTCATTGTTTTCTAAGCTAACCGCACCGTGAGGACAATGCCTCTCACACTCTCCGCAACCATCGCAGCGGTCCTGCAAGAAAATGGGGCGCAAGGGAGCATGTACCCTGCCTTTTCCCTTCAAGGACACGCATCCCACGCCGCAGGAAACGAGTGCCCCTGACAGTCCGGCAAAGGGATGGGCCGCAACATGAGATACCACCACAAGAGCGTGCGATTCCGCGATGGCCCTGGCGACCTCAACGCCACCCAACTCTCCTCCTTCTACGGGCACCAAGAGCTCCTCCTCACCTGTGTATCCATCGGCCAACATGGGGCTTTTGCCTAAGCTGGTCACGCTAAAGCCATGCAAAGCAGTGGCTTCAAGCCAATTGCGACCGACATCGGAGGCCTTGGTATTCATATTTAAGGTATCTAAAAGCACGGGATAACCCCCGCAGGAATAAATTGCATCAACTATTGCCTTTACAATCGGTGGCCTAACGTAACCTAAAGCGGTTTTCTCTCCAGCATCAAACTTTACCGCGACGAGATCACCCTGCGAAAAAAGATCGTGAAGCTCGCCTTTTTCCAAGGCCCCCTTAAATCGTTCAATCACGTTTGAAGAAGTATAACGCTCCCTCGCGCCCACAAAATGCACCGCAGGCATCGGCTTAGTCCTTTCCTACGGCATCCGCCCATTCCTTGACGGGGAGCTTCTTTAAGTACTCGGTACGGTCCCCCGGCTTGAAGTCCTCGTGACTGGGCTTTTCCTCGAAGGGTACCTTCTTGTAGGGTTCAGCTTCCAACACAAAATCGCGCTTCTTCCACATCTCACGTTGAATGAGCGTCGTCGGGGTGGGCCTGATCTGCCATTTCGCGATGTGCTCTTCGTTGTAAGGAGGCTTGTAGGTTATCAATTCGTATTCCATGATGCCAAGTCCGTTTTTGACTCCGGCAGTGAGCTGATAGCGCGGTGACGTGCCTTGAGTGATCGCAAACTTGTCTTGGCCCTGCTTATAACCGCCCTCCACGCTTTCCAAGGCCTTATTAGCTCCTCCGGGATATGCGGGAGCCGCGTCGATCATATCAAGTATTGCAGTATCGATAGCGACGGGGTCTTTAGAAGCAAACACCCCGATATCAGGCGCCACCGGCAGGGTCGCCCAGGGGATGCAGTCGCAGTTTGGATCAATATCGATGCAGTAAGCCATGTGGCCAACCTTTCCCGGCTCGAAGGTAAGCATAACGCCCTTTGCGGCATCGGACATGGCTATCTGAGCATAGGGGAAGTAATCCGGGATGAAGACGAGACATTCATGTCCCGTGAACATGCAAGTGATTTGACAGGAATAGCATAACCAGCATTTTTCGGCATCGAAATGATGGCCCTTCTCATCGATATGGAAGGCGCCTCTGGGACAGGAATCTTCGCACAGATTATGAAAAGGACAATCCAGGCCCAGGCACTTCTCGGGGTATCTGGCAGGCCAACCGATGAAATCCTCAGGCGTCCCCCAATGGGCAAGGTGTTCGTGGTATTTGCCCCGCTTTGACTGGCCTCCTATGCCGATGTTTTTGATGCAGCCACCGAAGGAAGCTACCGGATGTCCCTTTGCGTGTGCCAGGTTAATCATCGCGTCGGCATGAGCAATGGCGGCAGCCACATAAGCTTCTTTCAAGATAACGCCGGTTGGCACCTCGACTCTCACGTCGTCGTCGCCGGAAAAGCCATCGGCAACGACGACCGGACACCCCATGGCGCCTTCGGTAAAACCGTGTCGCGCCGCTGTCTCCAGGGCGAGGTTTCCAATAAACCTGGAGCTATAAGCATGGTAAGTCAATGTAGTAGTATCGCAGACGAAGGGCCTTCCACTACAAGCTTTGACTTCTTCGACTATGGCGGCGACCAGTTCGGGACGCAAGCACCTCGTCCTGTTCCACTCGCCAAAGTGTATCTTTATGGCAACGCTGTCACCTTTTTCAATGCATTCATTGAGCTTGGCTTCATAGAAAAGATCCTTGGCCTTTGGCACGAGAGACTCAACCCAATTTGCCGCATGCGCATCGGCAAACCACACTTTTTCCTTTTTCATCTCCAATCTCCCCCTTAGAAATGTGATGAAAAAAGTAATTTCTGTTCATTCATTCTAGCATTAATTTACATTGAGGTAAACAGGATAAACAATCAGAGGAAGAAGAAAAATCGGGCACGCAGGAGGTACACTTAAAAGGCCCTCATGGCAAGTTAATTTATTAAAAATTTTAGGAAATTTAGCATGCGAAAGATTTATGCATAAAAGGCCCCCTTTAAAGGGGGCCTTTTATGCATATCAACCTACCGATATCTTAAATTAGCCGTTGTCATTTAGCGGTCGCATTTGTGCTCAAACTCCCGAGCTCGCTCACCTCTATGGAGGTATCGGGAACATCTAAAATGTAGGGCACGACCACCGTCACAACTTCGGACTCCTCTTCGCGCTTCGTGCGGGTTTTAAAGATCTCGCCCAACAAAGGAATATCGGCCAACACCGGAACTTTGGAAACGGTATCGGTCTTTCTCCTGTCAAAAAGTCCGCCTATGACGAAGGGTTCGCCATTTCTGACTCGGACCATGGTGCTGACGTCTCGGGAGCTGGTGACGGGAACTTCTTCTCCCATACCTCCGGCCCTCCATTCGACGACTTCGCCCGTCGAAATCTCTACGTTTATGGTGACGGTGTTATCCCTGCCTACAATGGGCGTAAATTCCAGTGTCGGTCCGATCCGTTCCTCCGTATATACAGGATTTCCCGCTTCGTCACGTTCGGAGATGTACTTAATGTTCGTGGTCAGGGCAATCGACGCCTTTTGTCCGTCCACCGTGACGACCGACGGACTTGCCAAAATATCTGCCTTGTTGGATTCAACCAAGTTTCTTATGCCCACATCGAGCATCCGAAGCGTCCCGCTTGTTATATCGACGAGATCCACATCGAGGGGCGATGTAGGCCTGTCATCGTCAGGGTCAAAAGTTCCCGGTTCGCTGGAATCGACGTAACCGATAGAGCCACCGCCTGCGCCGTAGGAAAACCACCAGTGTTTGTAAACGGCATCTACGATGCTTTCAAGCTCCTTTTTGCCCGTATCCCTCACTTCGATGAGGCGCGCTTGAAGCATGACCTGGCGGCCAGGGTGATCGATCCTTTGGAGGAGCTGCTCCACGTCCCGCAAATTATCGGGCCTTCCCGTCACGTACACCGTACGAAGCCTTTCATCGACGGCCACGTTACCGATCCCCACCAGGCTTTGAAGGATAGAGGGAATCTGCTTGGGATCGGCGTAGGCTATCTTGAAGGACTTAGTCTGCTCCATCCCGAGGGATTTGGCGAGGTTTTCCGGGGTGCCAAACAAAATAGTGTTTCCCATCATGGCATAGTTTAAGTTGTTCATCCGCATTATATAGGCCAAAACTTCCCTCAAGGGTGCGTCTTTTACACTTAAGGTTATAGTTGTGGGCGGCACGGAAGGATCTATTATGACGTTTATGCCCATGAACTTGGCGAGCATCCTCAAGACATCTTTTAGCTCGGTATCCCTGAGCTCAAGTGTAACCGGCGAAGCGATGGCCATGGGGTCTTTGGGCCCCGTTTTGAGCGACAAGGGCAAGCGCTCCTCGGGCTCTTTCGCGGGTTCTTCGACAGGCTTAGAAGCAACGGGCCCTAGTTGCAGCCTGTAAAGCGGTGCCGGTTCCGTTCCCTTTATCTCCTTGACCTCAAGGAGTTCATTCGTAAAAAGGCGCAGCTCAAGGCCACCTTCAACGTTTACGACTTCGATCCCCCTCAAAAGAGGAAAGCTGTAGCTTCTGGACCACTGTTGAGCCGGCATTATGGTCTCGGCAAAAAAGAAGACCATATTTCCGGGATCGGAATGCAAAAGTTTGGGACTGGGTAATTTTGTGCCCTTTATCTCCACCAACAAAAGGGACGAACCCGCCTGGTGTACCGTTATTCCCCCGAATATAGGCATGTCTTGTACTGCTTCTTCAGCAGTCGTACTGCCGCTCGTTTGAGCCAGTGCTTTTTCGCACGAATAAACGCCAAAGACAAAGCATAAAAACATAATGACCAATATAAAACCCGCCATTCTCTTTGTGCTTCTCATAGCACATCCATCCCCAATTCCATTTTCGTTCCTGCCCATAATACCACCACCTTCGTCGGGGTAATGCTGACCACCTTGCCTTTCCCGTTGTCGAATTTATATCCCGGAGAAACGATCAGCCCGTCGCCTTCTCCCTCGATGTACATTAGAGCCATGGGCTTCCCATCCAATACCATGACGGCGCGGACCTCCATGTAGGGCGGCAAATATACTTCTTCATATGCCGGCGAAACTTCCCCTTCTCTTACCGCAGTCTTGGCTAATTCAGCCAACACCACAGGCATGGGAGGTTCGTTAAAGGGGTACCTGTCCAATGTAGAGGCGATGTAGACAAACTCCCCGCTGGTTGACCTCGCCTGAACGATTTCCTCAAACCCCTTGGCCATCTCGGCAAATTTCTTCTCCTCTTCCACGCCCCGCTTTATCGGAGGAGTTTCCAACGGAGTTATTTGCGATAAGGCTATCATCTGTCTGTAAAGATAGATCGACCATCCAATGCTCAAGACGAGCAACAGGGCTAGCAGTATACGCAAAAACCGCTGGGAGCCCCTTCCGTAAAGAAGGCCATTCCACAATGAAGCAAAAGCATCTTTCCACGTTTCGCCCACGCCCAAATCACTCCCCTTTCATGATGGTCTCTATTGACATATCGGCACTCACCGGCCCTTTTTCTTGCCCTTTAATCGACAAAGAAAATAAACGCACGGCCGGTTTATTGCCCCGCATATCGGAGATGGCCGAAAGGAAATTGAGGTAATCGCCTTCACAAGACACCAACACGGCGGTCCTCTCCGGAGTAGTCGATTTGACAGGATTAACCTTGTTGATCTTAAGTTTATTTCCCGCCATGACCTTTTCTATGGCCGCGAAAAACGCCACGTTGTCCGCCGGAAATTCAACGCGAGATTGCTCCATTTCGCTCAAGGCATCGCGGTAAACCTCGAGCAGCGCATACTTTTGCGCAATGGCGCCCTTCAAGCTCACCTCCTGTTTGGCAAGGCCCTCTATGGCATCCCTTTCCTGCAAGATGCTTGCGCTCAAAGCGTGCTGAAACCACAGAAATCCCCCCATCACAAGGCAAAAACAAAAGATTATGAGTGCTTTCTTAACGCTCAACTTCATCCTTTTCAGCTCCTTTGGCCACTTCAAAGGTCCCCAGGAAGTCTTTGATGTCGCAGGTGAAGCTGAACTTCACAAGGGTTCTTTCATATTCATCCTTGCCCTTTTTGGTTTCTTTAGACGTCACCAAAGGGCTAATGGAGCTAGTGACACTGGCGTTAAGCAGTTTTAAAGCAAAGGCGGCGACATCGTTTTCCGCGAAGGCATAACCTTCGACGTCAGCTCTGCCCGGGACCAGCCGAACTTGGGAAAGCCAGACTTCGTTGGGCAGGGATGCCATAACGGCAGAAAAAAATTCGACAGAAGGTATGTCTTCCCGCAGCAAAGACAGCGCTTTTTCGTACAAGTCAAGTTTCTCCTTGTTTTGTGCAATGTAACCATCGAGCCTTTTGCCCTCAAGCGTCAATTTTTCCACGCTCGCCTCTAAAGCCTGTCTTCTAGCCACAAGTTCCCTTAAAACAAAGATGCCGTAAACAGAAGTAAAACATGACGTAACAATAAAGACAAGGATGAGCGCTATGGCGATCACTCTCGGAAGATCGACCTTTTTCCTCTCGGCTATCTTTACACCCAGTGGCCTTAAATCTATTTTGACAGTCATGATTTATCCCTCACAGCCAGCCCTATTGCAAGTACAAAATTGCTGCCCAATTTTGTACTAAAACTACCGAGCACCAACGAAAGACGTTCCATGTTCACGATCCTATCCTATGCTATCGCGTCCTCTTCAACCGAAACCTTTGCGCTTCTCGCTATCCTGAACCCATGTGACGTAGGCATAAGCTCCAGATACCTGATCGCCCCTCCCTCTATGGAAAGACCAGCGTAGTACCGTTTCCTTCTGAACGCCCGATCACCTCCTTAGAAAAAGACCCTTTTTATGACCTTAACTTTAGAACCTTCTGCCGTAACTTCCACGCTTTTACCCTGGTAAGCCTGTGCAAACTGCCTGGGCGTCATCTCCTGGCCGTCTGCTCCGATGAAAAGCGTCTCGTCGACAGCCCACGTGAACTTCTTTAGCCCCTGCGCCTCTGCAGTGGACAGAAAAACGTATGGCGGGTCTAATTGAAGCTTAGACAGCATGCCGTAGTAAATATCCGTTTCGCAAAAACCCGGCTTTGCCAGGGGCACGACGACAAAAAGAAAGGCTGCGAAGAAAAGCAGGAAAAACTTTGACATCCTCACGGTATCCACCTCCTCCAGTATGAGGGCACCATGACGCCGCTCGGGTAGGCAGAATCCCACTCTGCCACCTCGGGCGGGACGTCGAAGGCAAGCAGGCCGTTTTGGATGACGGCAGGCTCATCTCCGACCTTCAGGTCGTCCGGAATGGTAGTCTGTACCTGCGGGTATTTTGTTACACCGGCATAAACACGTCCCTCGGAAATCACTATGCCCGAGACCTTTGCGCCCGCTAATTCCACATATTTATTATCTCCAGTCCATGCCCCCTTGCCTGTAGTTGCATTTAAGACGTAAAGACGGCTCTTTCCCACGCTGCAGGGGTCTTGCGACTTTATGTAAGTGGAAAAGAAGATGTGGCCGTTGTAGTAAACGGGGGGTGTCGTGGCGTATTCAAGCGCATCAAGCTCCATATACCATCCACTCATGCCAGCAGCGACCATTTTGTAGGTTATTTGTTCAAGGTCGTTTGTGCTTTTCGATCCTGCAGAGACGTTTGCAGCTATGATGTAATTTCTTTCATCTTCTGATCTCGTCAAGCTTTCGCAATCTCCCGCAAGGACGAAAAGCCACTTGCTGCGATTGATGTATGCGGCGTCTAACATATAGGAAATGCGGGGATGTACTATATCGTTATCAACTGTTATAGTGAAGACGTTGTTCACCGACCATTTCCCAGGTTCCGAACCGGTTAAATCTCCCTCGTGTATCGTGCCGCTGTCGCCTCCTACGTAAAAATACTTGACTTGATGATTAGAGCCGGCCCAAAGTATGGTTACGGGCGTCGCAATTTGTTTCATTGAAGGATCCTTCAGCACCTTAAGCAGCTTGCCATTTTCTATGCTTATGACGTAAATACTGGACACGGAATTATCATCACCTTCAATTCCCATCGTAAAGCCATTTCCCATAATTGCTACCCAGTGCGTCTTCAAGGGTTGGCCTTGCCCTTGATCCAACATCACATAACCAATTCCGGGCGTGCTTTGAGTAAATCGCAAGTCCTTGTAGTCCAAGTCGCTGTCATCCGATATCTCTTTCTTGCCATGGGGCTTATCCATACGTGTAACGGTACCCCCACTTCTCGCCCAATAGGATACAAAGAAATCTTTATTATTTTCGTTCGGAAGCAGTTTGTCTCCCTTGCGGTTGTATATAGCGTTTTCCACGGCCCACATAAATTGCGGGTCGCCAGGGTTGGTGACGTCTAAGGCATAAAATCCTGGCCCCGCGCAACCTAAAAGCCCGAGCAAAACAGTATGATATTCCCCGTCACTCAGCAGGACATCTTCTGCCGTTATCGCACCGTCTAGCAGATACCTCGGGTTTGATTTCGCCTTATCCAGCCATGTCACAGTGATTGTACCCCCGCTTTTCGCTAAATCCTGCTTCATGCCCGTCATTCGCCCCTCAGCCAGGACATTTGGAGGGATGAAGGCCCACTTTTCCTCTCCCGTATCGTCTACTATCTTGCCCTCTGCGTTTTTCTTACCTGCTTTGAAAGCATGAAGCATTCCGTCATTGGCCTGAACGTAGACCAGCTTTTCCCTGCCGGCATGGGTTTCCTTAAATGTCCAGTAATCCCCGTGAGGGTTGCTTCCCCTTGGGGGTCCGATCTCCACCAAGCCGCTGTGGTATATGTCTCCCAGCTTGTATCTCTCGGATCCCGTGGCTTCGTCCCATTCGTCGCTGCCCAGGGCCCATTTTATGAACTTGGAGGCCTGGTCTTGGGTAAGCCCAAGCATCGGGGCCAAAGTCGAAGCATTGCTTTCTTTGAAGTCAAGCTTCCAGTTTCCGCCTTTCCAGTTCACGGTAAACACGTTTCGAGCGCTGTAAGATTTTGTATTAAGCTTTGCAGCGGCATCCCACACCGGAAGCTCAGACATGATTCCATCCGTATCGAGTTTATATTTGTATAAATGACCAGTCCACTGCCTTTCTATGTGGGGCACGAAGTTAGGGACGTAAACCCCACCTTCCTGGCCTCCAATGGGCGGGCTCACCAGCGGAGCGCTTGCAGTCGATTTGAAGCTCTGTATTTGTTTGAATATATCCTTAAAGGCCTGCATAAGTTCATCCACATCGGTGGCAAAGTAGGCATGGCTTGAGGTGTTTTCCTTACCGTCGTCTCCCATGTCCGCCATGCGGTTCAATGTTTTTTTCAATTCCGAAACCCCTGATGCATTTGGGTTTATGAGGCCGATGACCATGGTCTTGACGGGCTGGGCTTTGTTGACATAAAAAGAAGGCCATTTATCTTGCGGATTATCTTTTGCCTTGTAAAGATTTTGTACAGCCGTTACGGGATTACCCCCTAAAGTATCCCTCCCATCTGTAAGCACAATCAGCCAGTTCTGCTGACACCAGGCGTTTATCGCCCCATCCATGAGAAAGAAGTCTCTTGCATCGCCCCTGTACGGATTATCCTTGTCAGGATGAGCATCCGCGCCGTAAATAGATGCCGCAAGAGGCGTGGCGCCGTGAGCGCGCAGCTCCGGGTTGTCGAAAGTCTCTATGCCGTCAACCCACTTTGCTATCTCCTCAATGCTTCCCGGCTCGTCGGTGGACCTGAAAAACCTCCTAAGCAATGCCCTGTCCCAACTGCTGCTGCCCTCCCATGAAAGCGCCTGTCGTGATCCATCTTCTGTAGGTAGCCATCGGTAATACACACCAACACTTGGAACTTGTGGAGATTCATATCCTTCCTGATAATACGTGGCCAGCCCCATCCGCAACCCCGAAACAAGGCCGGGGCCGTTTAAAATCTCCCACAGCACCAGTTTTAATTTGTACATTCGGCTGTCGTTGGGATATAGGTACCGATTGCCGTATTTGGCAAAGTATGCTTCGCGGTATCCTTGGCTTATGCCTGTTAAATCCGCGTCATCGATGTATGCGAGATTAGGGTGGTAATTATAGGGGCCATCAGGGTTGTTGTTCGAGCTATCGAGATCTCGCCCAAAATATCTGTATATTTTATCACCGTACTTATAAGGCTTACTCCCGTCTCCATAAGTGGATGTATCGCTTGCGCTCCTAAAGGTCATCGACCCGCTGGTGTCCAAAAGAAGCAATACATTTGGCTGGACGAATTGGGCGTAGCCTTCGGGCAAGGGCTTGTTGCAACTTGGCAGGACAGGAGCTTCGCCAGCCGCCTGAGGCAAAACGCCAAGCGGGACGAAGGCAATGACGGCCAAAGCCGCCACCATAACAAAGACGCGTTTGATAACATTAATATTTGATAAAAACTTTTTCATGAGGTTACACCCCTGTTTGCGGTTTCTAAAACCGCATGGCGACCGCCTGTTCGGCGGTGCTCGATCTGTCTTTGTAGGTAGCGGTGCATCGAATTAGGTAAACGCCTATGTCCGTGCCCGGCGCGCCTTCCCCCGTTGACCCTCCGCCCCTTCCGGCCACGGCGTAGCTTGGCCTTACAACATAGCTTCCCTCTTCAAGCTGGGGACGAATTCGTGGAGGAAAACCCTTCTCGTAGTCATCCGTCAAATCCGGGTGGGGTTCGTAGGCCGAGTCGTAAACGACGATGTCCAAACTTATTCCGTCTTCCGTGGAGGTAGTCCATTTTCCTTTAACTGGAAATGTATCACCAGTCCCGACCCTGGCAATGAGAGCCTCGTAGATTTTTGCGTCAGAATTGGGCCTGTCTGCCTCAGAAAGCATGCCGTCGCCGTTTTTATCTTTCCAGCGCGGAACCCTTCCCGATTTTATGTTTTTATATATCCACCCTTTGCCTCCCTCGACGCCGCTCGCGGCGGCGTTGTAGAGGCGAGTGTTGGTAACGGTCTGCTTGGCGCTGGAATAGTAATTTTCAGTTATGCAAAAGGCCGCCGCCACTAAAGCACCTCCAACGAGCACTATCACCAACACCAGAGGCAGTGCTATAGCCTTTCTTTTTTTTCTCATCAGTTCCTCACCCTCCAGGAGGCCGACATGGCGACAAGCCTGTAATGCCTGTCCTCATCAGAAATAGCGGCTGGCCAACCAGGTACACTAGAAGTCACCTGCCCGGGAAATCTTCGGTTTCCTCTCACGAGCAAATGGACCGTAAAAAGGTTGCTGTTCTCATTGAATGAAAAAAGCACCTGAGACACGCCCTCCATGACGGGCTGGGCGGGGCCTCGCGTAACGTCTTGAATGTAAAATTGTGGTGACGTACCGCCAGGAGAGATAACGTAAGCGCACATAGCCCGCAAGTATTGAAGCTCGGCAAAAAAGGGGATCAGGTCTCTATTCGAGGCCATTACGCCAAGCTGTTTGCGATCATTGCTAATTTCCCTTACAACAAATGGTGTCTGGCAGCCCGAAAAGGTAACCCAACCGTCGGTTGTCGACGCTGCCATTGCCACCTTTACCTGGTTATCGGGGCAAGCCGCCGATAATTTAAGCACAATGGGGTCATTGTCAGCTACCTCGTGTCCCTCCTCCAATACGCCTATGCCGGAGCCAAGGCAGTAAACGAGGCCCATTTTTTTGAAGTAAGTAGTCGTCCCGACGGTGCCGGCAACCTCGCACAAATACACGGGCTTGTTCCACCCGCTGATCACATTCCTCAAAGGCGTAAGCAAGTTAATTTGGGGTGATGTGCCCACGACGAAAACCCCTTCAAAGTCGGCAGTCCTGTTGGGCATGGAAAGCCCCGCCTGAAGGACGGCCGTCTCCAGACGGGCCAATGTCATCTCTCCCCGCTGGCGGGCAGTTGTGAGGTCGGTAGACTGCTCAAAGTGCTTTGTAAAAGCGAAAAAGAGCCCCTCGGCCGCAATGCTCACTATAGACAAGATGACCACGGCGATGAGGACTTCCACGAGCGAAAAGCCTTTACGGAATTTAAGTTGACGTCCTGTGCGCACCGGCGCTCACCTGCCTGGTAACTTCGAACTTGCTTTTTCCGTCGTTCCACGTAACGCTGACCCTTACTTCCTTTTGTTGGTCCACCGCTTCCCCGACGATCCAAACCATTTTATAACCGCCAATAGTTTGAGACCCTCCCGACAGGTCATTAAACTTCTTCGACTCGAGCTCGTCCAACTTTTGCACGGCAAGCAGCGCGGCCTGCTCTCTGGCGGCCGAGGCCATGTAAAGCCTGCTTGCGGCCACAGGAAGGGCCGCCATGGGTATGAGCGCCACTAAGAGTAGCATCAGCGCCACCAGAGCCTCTATCAGGGAGAAGCCGCGCCGCTTCACGTCAGATCACCTGCGTTATTGGATGACTATGTAAACTACTGAATCGGTATCCTTGAAATATCCTGGGTTATCGGCAGTCATATCAATATCTTTTTTCCCATACAAACCAACAGATTCAGCCTGCTTAGCCAAATTGTTCTTTACGCCGCCTCTAACTTTGGTGTATGCAGGAGGAGTTCCTGTACTATCACCTAGATCATACCCTAAGAACCAGACGGTTGCTTTTACATCTTCCGCACTCCCTTCAACGGTTTGCGTTCCTACAACTACCTTATCTTCCGTTTCAAATTTAAAGCGATGCTGGCCTGCAACCAATGGCTTATCTAGATACTTATTCAGCGGTGTCGGGTCAGTTTTTAGAGTTGTCCAGTCGGTTTTAGTCCATCCGGCTGGATTTTCGGTCAACCACATTAATGCTGCCACCTTTACGGACCTGAGGTCGCTTATTATCCTTGACGCTTCAGCAATATCCCTGCTCCTTCCAGCCACCAAAGTCATCCCACCAGCTAATATTCCAATTATTATTATGACGATTAAAACTTCAACTAACGTAAAGCCTTTTCTTGCATTTTTTGTTTGCAATCTTCCTATGATCTCATTAATCAATTGAATCATCCCTTCTTAAAAATTGTCCTGTTCATCCATATATTAGGATTTAAATTGCGACTACCAGTAAATTCCTAATTTCAGTTATAAATAGTCTTTTAATGTGCAAACAAAAACCAGCACCGCAAGATGAAGCACAAGTTCGCGGTGCTGGTTGCACAACTAGCCCCTCGATCTTTTTAGCTCTTACCATTCTAACGATGACAATTATATTTTTCCATATAAATCATTACATCTATAAGTATAAAGCGTAATACAGCAGGCAGGCTGTTTTGCATATCTTTTCTCCGCTTCTGCGGTTAAAATTCTATCAAATCATAATCCACTTAGCAAACCCTGTACGGATACAATGATTGGCGTAAATACGGCAAATACGACAAGGGCCACCACCCCGCCCACGAAGACTATTAGCACGGGCTCAAGTATGGAGGTAAGGCGTTTGATCTTTTCGTCCAGCTCAAATTCGAACCAGTCGGCCACTTTGTCCACCATCTCTTCAAGCCTGCCCGTTTGCTCTCCTATGGTGATCATGTGAGCCGCCAACGGGGGGATCACCATGATCCTTTTTGCCGTCTCGCCCAAGGAAGCTCCCCTTTTTGCCTGGTCTGACATTTGAATGAAGGCATCTTCGATTAAGGAATTTCCCGAGACGTCTGTCGTCATCTCAAGGGCAGAAAGTATGGGAACGCCCGCCTGGACAAGGGCGGCAAAGGTCCGAAATGTCCTGGCAAGGACCGACTTCTTCGATATGTCGCCGAACAAGGGAAGTTTCAGCTTCAAGGCATCGAGCCTTTTTTTGGTCCCCTTATTTTTTGACAGGGCATAAATTCCTAAAATTAACAATAAGACCAGCCCTACGGGCAAATACCAGTGGTGGCTTAACCACACGGAAACCGTGAACAAAAGCCTCGTCACCAGGGGAAGCTCTACGCCTATGTCGGTGAACACGTCTGCAAAGCGGGGCATTATCACCGTCACCAAAAGAAACACAACGAGCAGGGCAAAGCTCATGACCACGGCGGGGTAGGTCGAAGCTGACACGATCTTTTTCCTCAGTTCGTCCTGCCGCTCGAGGAAGGTGGCAAGACGGTCCAGGCTCGACTCCAAGACACCTCCTTCTTCTCCTGCCCTGGTTATTGCCACCATGAGCTTTGAAAACTCGCTTTTAGTCGCCATGGCGGCGCTCAAAGAGGTGCCCCTGTCCACCATTGTCTTTACTTCCCTTATGGCCCCGGCAAAGCGCTTGTTTTCCGTCTGTTCGGCAAGCATGTCCAGGGCACTGCCCAAGATGATGCCAGCCTCGAGCATCGTGGCCAGCTGTCTGAAGAAAACGGCCTTGTCCTTTAGCTTTATGGTGGAGACGGTTTCCAGCCTTTCCTTCAGGGACTTAGCGGCGCGCTCCTTTGTCTCCTCAACTTCTATGGGATAAAGGGACCTTTCCCGGAGCCACTGAAGGACCTGGGCGTTGGATTGCGCCTGCTGACTGCCGTAAACTATCCTGCCGTCGCTTGACCTTGCCTTGTAGCGATAAAGCATTTACCGCTCACCTCCTCCCCATGACCCCTTCGCCCGCAAAGGCAGACGTGCCCTCGCCGAAGACCATCCTGTCCAGGTCCTTAATGTCGAAGGCATAAGAGGCGGCCAGTTCGTAGGGCAGTTTGCCCTCTTTTATCAAGCGGGCCAAATCCTGGTCCATGGTGTGCATACCCTGGTCCAGCCCGGTTTGGATGATGCTTTTCAATCCGTGGATTTTTCTTTCCCTTATGCAGTTTCGCACGGCCGGCACGGCCCACATGAGCTCCGTGGCGACCATCCTGCCTCCACCGGGAAGGGGCAAGAGCTGCTGTGAACATATGCCTATCAGGACGTTTGCAAGCTGGAGCTTGACCTGGTCCTGTTGATGGGGAGGAAAGACGTCTAAGATCCGATCGATGCTTTGAGGAGCGTCGGGCGTATGAAGCGTCGCCAAAACCAGGTGTCCCGTTTCGGCCGCCGTAAGGGCAGCGCGCACCGTCTCCAAATCCCTCATCTCGCCTATCATTATCACGTCGGGGTCCTGACGAAGTACCCTTTTTAGTGCCTCGGCAAAGCTCGTGGTGTCGATGCCTATCTCGCGCTGGTGTATCATCGACCTGTCCGAGTGAAACAAATACTCTATGGGGTCTTCGATGGTGACGATGTGGCAGCTCCTCGATATATTAATTTCCTGTATTATGGCGGCCAGGGTGGTAGATTTTCCGTGGCCCGTGGGCCCCGTCACCAAAAAAAGGCCCTGACGTCTTCTTGCGACATCGTGGAGCTGTTTGGGGAGGATGAGGTGTTCTATGAGGCGTATCGTTTTAGGTATGACCCTGAATGCCATGGCCATGTTGCCCCGCTCGAAGAAACAGTTACCCCTTAAGCGAACGCTCATGCCATCGCTTGAGATGGGGTAATGTAAACTGAAGTCCAGCTCTTTTTTAGTCAGGTAACTTTCAAATTGCTCTTCCGTGAGCAGGGTAGTTATTATGTCCCTCACGTCCGCCGGATCAAGAGGGGGATGTTTAAGGGAGTGCAGTTTTTCGTCCACGCGCAGGACGGGAGGAATGCCAACCGAGATGTGAACGTCGCTGGCATTCCTTTTTACCGCCTCACCGAACAACTCCCTGAGACTGACTTGCAATGCCATAAGTTCCTCACCTCTCAGATATCAAAGCGTCACCGACAGGACTTCGTCGGCGCTGGTTATTCCCTCCGTCACCTTTTTGGCTCCCGAGACCCGAAGGGTCCTCATGCCCTGATTTATGGCCATGGTTCGAAGATCATCGGAAGTTGCTCCCGTCATCACTGCCCTTCTTAGTTCCTCGGACATGGGCATGATCTCGAAAATTGCCGTCCTCCCCCTGTAACCTGTTCCGCGGCATTTGTCACAGCCTAGGGGCTTATAAACCTTCGTAAAACCGTTCAGCCCCAGGCTTTCAGCAACGTCCAAGGGCAATTCGTAGGGCACCTTGCAGTGAGGACAAAGTTTTCTTACCAACCTCTGGGCCATCACGGCTACCACCGATGAAGACACCAGGAAGGGAGGTATCCCCATATCGATCATCCTTACGATGGAACTTGGGGCGTCGTTGGTGTGGAGGGTAGACAGCACCAAATGTCCCGTTAGGGCTGCCCTGACGGCAAGTTGGGCCGTCTCGGTATCGCGCATCTCGCCCACCAGTATTATGTCTGGATCCTGGCGCAGGATGGACCTCAAGACCGTGTCGAAGGTAAGTCCCGCCCTTTCGTTTATCTGCACCTGATTTACCCCGGCTATGGTGTACTCCACCGGGTCTTCTACAGTCGTTATGTTGACCTCGTAGGAGTTAAGGTTTTGGATGACGGAATAAAGAGTCGTCGATTTTCCGCTTCCCGTGGGCCCCGTGACCAATATGATGCCGTAAGGAACTTCTATGACTTTATCCAGGGTAGTCCTTTCGTCGGGGTCCAGTCCGAGCCTTTCCAATCCAACCATGGCGGTGGCCTGATCGAGCAAGCGCATGACCAGCTTTTCGCCGTAAATGGCGGGCAAACTCGAGACCCTTATGTCTATGCGTCTGCCGGCCACGCGAAGGAGTATCCTGCCGTCCTGGGGGTGGCGCTTTTCGGCAATGTCCATGCCTGACATTATCTTTATTCGCGATGACACGGGGGGGTGAAGGTGCTTTGGGAAGGTGAGCATGTCAAATAAGACGCCGTCGATCCTGTATCTGACGCGGGTTTCCGTCTCGAAGGGCTCAACGTGCACGTCTGAGGCGCTGCTGTCGACGGCTTGTCCCAATATGGTGTTTACGAGCTTGACAACGGGAGCGTCGTCTATGGAGACGGCCTCTTCTCCCTTTGATAAGTCAAATTCCCCTCTTTCTTCTTCCACAACCTCAACCAGCGCTTCGTCAATGGTTGACCTGATGCTGTAAAAGGTCTCTATGGCGCGTTTGATATCGGAAAGAGTGGCTATAACGATTTCCACGTCCTTGCCTGTTATCATTCTGATCTCATCAAGGGCCAAAATATTGAAGGGATCGGAGACGGCTACGGTCAGCTTATTCGAGTTTTCATTGATCGAAAGGGGCACAACCTCAAGCCTTCTGGACATATTTTCGGGGATGGCATCTATGGCTTCTTCCATGGGACGAAACATGGACAGGGACACGAAGGGCAGATTTGCCTGCTTTGAAATGGCTTCGGCCAAGTCCTTCTCGCTGATCCACCCGTTTTTGACCAGGGTTTCGCCGATGCGCAAGTTCGTTGCAGTTTGCTCCTTTAAGGCCAAATTCAGCTGTTCGGGCAGGATATAGCCCTGCTCGACGAGTATCTGGCCCAGTAGCGGCTTTCTTTCATACTGCATTTCCCTGTTATTCATACAAGACCCTCCAAAGTGGTCATTAACAAAATTCTATCAAAAACTAGACATTATGATAGGCAAAATATTCAAAATAATAAAAATTTTTCTGCCTGAAAAAATTACACGCATTTCTGCCGGAAACGCACAATCGGGTCACCTGACGCACCACCCCGGGACACGTGGTGACCCGCACCGGGACGCCTGGTGACCCAACCCGGGACACGTGGTGACCCCATAACTATATCCAATATAACTAGATCCATATAACTAGATCCAGGGGAACTATATGTGTCCACCACGTGTCCTTTATCTGTGAACATTTTATTTTAATAAAATTATTTTAATAAAACATAAAAGCGCCTGTTCCTCGGCCCGTCGAACTCACAGAAAAATATACCTTGCCACGTGCCGAGCACGAGGCGGCCTTCGTGAATGGGTATGATTTGCGAGACACCAAGCAGGCTTGATTTTATGTGGGCATCGGAATTGCCCTCCCCGTGGGAATAATTGCCGTCGCGGGGGACTAAGACTTTGAGCTGCCTCAGTACGTCTTCTTTGACGCTTGGGTCGGCATCTTCGTTTATCGTCACGGCCGCCGTGGTATGGGGAACGTAAACCACGCAAAGGCCTTCTTTTAAGCCTGACGACCTGACGTCTTCTTCTATCGTTCGCGTTATGTCCACGAACTCCTCGCGAGCCTTCGTGCGCAATTCGTGGCTTATAAACATAAACTACACCTCCCGCCAATAAGGTCGCAGAAGAGAAAGTTTACTTGAGATCAAAGACAATTTTTAAGGCTTCGTCGATTTTTAACAATACGTCTTCTTCAAGCTCCCCCCGCACCTTGACGAAGCGCTTGCCGTAATCCACGGGCCTTGTCTGCAGGCAATCGGCTACGGATTTTTTAGTCAGTCCGTTTTGGGAAGTGGGATTTATTTCGACATTTGTGATGATCCTGGCCTTTTTTTCGTTCCATGACGTTACGGGCACCACCTGAACTACCGGAACGCGCTCGTTATAAACATCGTTCGTAACGACCACACAGGGTCGTATTTTTCCAGTTTCGGAACCTTTTGTGGGATCTAGGCCTATATCGATCACCATTCCCCGCTTTAGCGCGCTCATGCCGGCCACTCGGACGTATCCGCTTCTGTCCACTCGCGGGTTTCGACGTCCTCTTCGTAAATTTGGGCATAGAGCAATGCCGACTCCCGCAGTCGCTGTTCTGTCATTTCCGTCAAATATCGTTCCAACGCAAAGCGCACCATTTCGCTTTTATCCCTGAAGCCCAGATGCTTAAACTGGGCAAGAAAATTGATGTGCGATTCGTCAAGGCCAATTTTGACCTGTTTCATAATAACCCTCCTTTAAGTCCCTATTATAGGGACCAATCAATAGTACTATTATTAGTTCCTATTATAGAGCCTAACAAGCAAAGGTCAAGCGGCCCGCTGAGTATGAGCTGCCTCATAATAGCGAAAGGATATTAACAATCATTCGTACCGCAGGGCCTCGATGGGATTTAAAA
Source organism: Acetomicrobium mobile (assembly GCF_937920065.1). NCBI lineage: Bacteria > Thermotogati > Synergistota > Synergistia > Synergistales > Acetomicrobiaceae > Acetomicrobium > Acetomicrobium mobile. The sequence goes on along the minus strand of NZ_CALETC010000068.1, from coordinate 26,508 downwards.
GCGACGCCTTGTATGCCGGGTACAAACCAAAGACGATGCCCACAAGGGCAGAAAAGCCGAAGGCCAACGCTATGGAACCGGGGAGCACGACCGTCTGCCATTCAAAGGCCCCGGATAAGATGCGTGACAAAATGGTGCCAAAAAGGACTCCCGCAAAACCGCCCGTCATGGAAAGCATGCCCGATTCGACCAAAAACTGAAGCATTATGTCCTTGGACGTCGCGCCAACGGCCATGCGTATGCCTATCTCCCTGGTACGCTCGGTGACCGAGACGAGCATGACGTTCATTATGCCGATGCCGCCGACGAGCAGTGAGACCGAGGCTATGGAGCCCAAGAGCAGGGACATCACCTTGGTGGACTGTTGGGCCGCCTCCATGGCCTGGGCCATGTTCCTAACGGTAAAATCGTCGTCTTGAAAAGAAGTTATCTTATGCCGCTGCCTCAAAAGCAGGGTTACCTCTTCCTGCGCCACGGCCATGAGGTCTTCGGACTTGACCTTTACCGTTATGGATGAAACCATGTTGGGCCTGGGCATGCCAAATAGCCTCTTTTGCGCAGTGGTGACGGGTACCATGACTATGTCGTCCTGATCCCTCCCCCAGCTTGATTCCCCCTTTGATTCCAATACCCCTATCACCTGAAAGGGAATCTTTTTTATCCTGATTATCTCCCCAACCGGATCGGAATAACCGAAGAGCTCGCGCGCCACGGTAGATCCCAATATGGCCACCTTGGTGGCGCTTCTCATGTCCTGATCCGTAAAGGGACGTCCCGACGTCAACTTCCAATCGTTCACCACGAAAACGCCTACCGTCACGCCCGCAACTTGAGTGGACCAGTTTTGATTTCCGTAAACGATTTGAGCCGACCCGTTAAATTGCGCCAGGACCTCCTCGACCGACGGACATTCCGCCTTTATGGCCTTGGCGTCATCTAAGGTCAAAGAAGGTACGCTTCCGGCGCCAATGCGGATGCCGCCCGAAGTAACCGTGCCGGGGCGTATGACGAGCAAATTGCTTCCCATGCTTGACATGACGCTTTTTATCTGCACAGTGGCCCCGGCGCCAAGGGCAAGCATCGCTATCACGGCGCCGACGCCTATGACAATGCCGAGCATGGCAAGCCCTGAGCGCATTTTATTGGAAACTATAGCCCTAAAGGATACTCGACAGGTCTCCGTAAAAGATATCATCGAATGGTCACCTGCTCTTCGGGCGTGTCGCTTGAGATCATGCCGTCAAGCACCCGTACGATCCTCTTGCCGTATCGGGCAATGCCGCTGTCGTGGGTCACAAGCACTATGGTTATTCCCCGATTTTCATTTAAAACCTTGAGCGTTTCCATTACTTGGACTCCCGTCTTTGAGTCAAGGTTTCCCGTGGGTTCATCGGCCAAAAGAAGGGGGGCATCGTTGACCAGAGCGCGGGCTATGGCAACTCTCTGCTGCTGTCCTCCTGACAGCTGATTAGGCCTGTGGTCGGCCCATTCAAGCAATCCGACCAAATCCAAAGCCTGGCGGGCCTTGGCCCTTCGCTCACCGGCGGGCAAGCCCGCGTAAAGCATGGGCAGTTCCACGTTTTCCAGGGCGCTCATCCTGGGAAGGAGGTTAAAGCCCTGGAAGATAAAACCTATATTTTTGTTCCTCACTCGGGCAAGCTCGTCTTTGGTCATGCTGGTGATATCTTTGCCGTTTAAGATGTATTTGCCGGAGGTAGGAACGTCAAGGGCGCCCAGTATGTGCATGAGAGTTGACTTCCCCGATCCCGAGGGGCCCATGATTATGACGAACTCCTCTTTTTCCACCGTGAAGGAAACGCCCCTCAAGGCTTCAAATTCTACGCCGTCCATCTTATAGACCTTTCGCACGTTTTCCACTTCTATTAATGGCATTTTTCGCCGCCCCCTACTAGAAGGGCGTCCTCCTGTTGGCCTTGGATTTCTTAGCGGAATTTGCTTCCTCGCCAATTACGACGAGCTGACCTTCGTTCAAATCGCCTTGGAGTATCTCCACGTAAGCACCGTCCGTTATGCCAAGCTTTACCTCTTTTGGCAGGGGCTTCCCGTCCTCTAAAACCCAAATGACCTTGCCCCGCAGGGTATCTCCCGAATAATCAGAAGGCCTGTATCGCAGTGCGGCGCTCGGTACGGCAAGGACGCCTTCCTTTTTATCGGTGATTATGGTCACGTTTGCAGTCATCCCCGGTTTTAACATCAGGTCAGGGTTGGCAACGTCTATTATCACCGGATAGGTCACGACGTTTTCGACCACGCTTGAAGCTATCCTAACTTGTTTTATGGTGCCCGAAAATACGGCCTCAGGATAGGCATCGACGGTAAAGGTCACACTGAGGCCTTCTTTGACTTCCCCTATGTCTGCCTCATCGACGTTTGTTTCGATCTGCATTTTGGTGAGGTCTTGGGCTATCGTAAAAAGCGTGGGCGTTTGAAAGCTTGCGGCCACCGTCTGTCCTGCGTCCACGTCGCGGGAAACCACGATGCCATCCACGGGAGAGTAAATCCTGGTATAGCCAAGGTCCGTCTCCGCCTTCTTTAAAGCGGCCTGCGCCTGATAAACGTTGGCTTCGGCTTCGCTAACCCCCGCAAGGGCGAGGTCGTAGTTGGTCTGTGCCGCGTCCAGCTCGCTCCTTGCTATAAGATCTCTGTCCCAAAGCAACTTTTGACGGTTTAAATTCCTCTGTGCGTCCTCAAGCGTGGCCTTGGCCTTCTGCAAAGCCGCCTTGGCATGCATCAGGTTGGCCTTTGCCTGTTCGACTTGGGCCTCAAAGGTGGTGGGATCTATGAGGGCTATCATCTGTCCCTTTTTTACGGTGGAGTTATAATCGACGTAGATTTCTTTAATCGTCCCCGAAACTTGGGTCCCTACGTCCACGGTCGTCACTGCCGAGACAGTGCCGATGGCAGTCACGTAAGAGGATATATCGCGCCGCTCGATCTGCGCCGTCTCGTAGATCATGCTTTCTTTGCTGCCAAACATGCTTTTACCAAAAAGGGCGAACAATACAACGCCTATGATGAGTACGATCACGATCTTTTTCTTCACGGCATACTCTCTCCCATCGCGCTTTTAAGCACCATGCTGGCCATTCTGTAATCGTAAAGGGCCTGAATGTAATTTCTCCTTGCATCGTTTAAGGCCACCGTCGCATCGGTGACCTCGATCGGACTCCCCACGCCGGCTTCATACCTTCCAAGGGCCAATTCCAGGTTTTCTTCGGCCTGCTTGACCGTCAACTCAGAGACTCCCACCCTCTCCTCGGATTCTATTAAGGACAAATACCCCTGCTCCACCTCGAGAATTATATCGTTTTTCATGGACTCGGTAGCCAGGTTAACTTCTTCGAGGTTGGCCGCGGCCTCCTTCGTCTTATATTCGACGAGATGTCCGTCGAAAACGGGTACGCTCAAAGACAGGCCGTAATTCCAACCTTCATCGAGGGGGAAGTCCCTGCCCTCAAAATTATAGGCCGCATAGGCCGAAAGAGTTGGAGATTGCCCTTTGGCCGCAAGCCTCAAAGATTTTTGTGCCGAGACCGCGGTGTGTTCCTGAGCCTTAAGGTCCGGCCTGTTTGCCATCGCCCTTTCTAGGGCTTCCTCTTTTGTTATCTCGTAGACTTTGAAATCCATGTCGTCAGCTATGTCGTAGGAAGGCGCATCCATAAAGCCCATGGCGTTGTTAAGAGTTTTCCACGCTATTTCAAGGGATGACCGGGCCTTAATGAGGTCAAGGCGGGCGGTGCTTAAATCCACCTGGGCTTTTGTGACGTCGAATCTAGGAGCGGTGCCTGCCTCGTAAAAACCTTGGGCTTGCCTCAGGTGCTCCTCAAATTGTCCTACAGTTTGCTCGGCCACAGCCACATTTCTTTTGGCGGCAAGCACGCCGTAGTAGGCTTCAGACACGCCGTAAGCGATGTTTCTTTGCCTATCGTTGGCCTGAAACTCAGTCACCGTCACGTTTTCCTTCTGGATGTCAATTTGCGTCTCCCTTTGACCGAAATCCGTTACGAGCTGAGAGAGCGAGACATCGCTTGAGTAGTTGGAGTGGACGCTTCCGCCGGCAGGGGAACTTCTGGCGTAATTGGTCGAGGCCGAAAGGGTCGGGTAATTTTGAGAGGACGCCTGGCCGACCCTGCTTTCCTGGGCTTCTACTTTTTTTTGGGCACCCACTACGTCCGGGTGGACTTGAAGTGCTATTTTTATGCATTGTGCCAGGGTCAACACGTCTTCTTCTATGAAAATGTCCTGTGCCGATGAAATCAAAGGCAGCGAGCAAAAAAACGCGGAAGATACTATCATAACCAATGAACCTTTAATCCAGGCCCTCAACATTTCATGCTCCTTTCTGTTCTATCTTTTTCTGTAATTTTATTTTAATATCAATATGGTGTAATCCGCACTTCGACTTACGTCTATCTTAGCGGTTAAAGCGTAATGTCGCAGTCAATCTCTTAAAAAGGAGTGGAGTCAAATTGGATGTCATGTCAATGCTGGGGAAAAGGGTCACTGAAAGGATCACTCCATCCGCGATCACGGAAATGATGATACTCGTCAAAGAGCACAACGCAATTTCGCTCACGGCGGGGGAACCGTCGAGCGATGTTTACCCCGTGGAAATGGTAAGGGAATCCGCAAAAAAGGCCTTGGCGGACCCCGACCTGCTGGGCTACTATCCGCTATCTACGGGTATCGTTGAGCTCCGCGAGTGGATCGCCGAATGGATGAAAAAAGACGGGCTTTTGCCAAAGGATTTTAGCGGAAAAAACGTAATACTCACCAACGGGTCTCAAGACGGCCTGAACCTGGTATCGGAGGCCTTTGTAGAGCCGGGCGACGTCGTTTTGGTTGAAAACCCGACCTACCCGGAGGCCTTGCTCGCTTTCGGCAAGGAAGGCGCAAGGTTTGTAAGCGTCCCCGTGGACAAAGACGGCCCGATAATAGAGGAGATGGAAAAGGTCCTGGCCAAAAACAAAGTAAAGTTATTTTACACCGTAGTCAACTTCCAAAACCCGTCGGGCTGTGTAACCACGGACGAGCGAAAGGAACAAATTTTGGAACTTGCCGAGCGATACAGCTTTTTGATAATAGAAGATGACCCCTACAGATATTTGAGGTACGAAGGAAAACACGAGGGAAGTTACATCAACTTGGCCGAAGACGAGGACGCGGTCCTATACTTGGGCAGTTTTTCCAAGATCATCGCCCCGGGCATCAGGTGCGGATTCATGGTAATACCTTCAAAAATCACGTCGCACATGAGTGAATTGGCGCTTGCTACAAAGTTATCGCTTTCGGCTTTCCTGCAAAGAACCGTTTACGAGCTTTTATGTTCCCTTGACATGGAAGCACACCTGTCGAATTTAAAGTCAACATATATGATGAGGCGAAACGCCTTAGACGCGTCTTTGGGGGAAAATGCCGCGCCTTACGGCATGACTTATGACCTTCCTCAGGGAGGATTTTTCATATGGGCTCGCGTGCCTTGGATGAAGGACTGCTACGACTTCGCTAAATTTGCCGTGCTCGAAGAAAAAGTGGGGGTAGTTCCCGGGGCAGCCTTTTACCCCGATGCTTTAAGCGCTGACAACTCAACGCTTCGACTGTCCTTCGCAAAGACTCCGCCCGAAGTGGCCGAAGAGGCAGGAAGGCGGCTCGGCAGAGCCTTAGCTAAATATAAGAACATGTCATAAAGAATCTTCATATATTCCGGACTGTGCCCAAGTTTTTTCCAACTCTTGCAGCTTTTTCGTCGCCAAATCACCCAAATTATCCGCCACTTTTAAGAGGATTGCATTTATCAAGCCTATGGGTATGACGAAGGAATCGATAAAGGAAATATGAGAACAGGGAGCGTAGACGAGAAAATCGGCGTAAGGCGCTAAGGGACTTAAGGGAGAGTTCGTTATTGCAGCCGTTTTTCTTCCAAGTTCATGTGCTAGCGCCAGGCATTCAACCGTTTGTTTAGTATAGCGGGGAAAACTAATGCCTATGAAAAAGCTGTTTTCTCGGGAATTTATCACATGTTCAAGGAACATATCGGCTTCCAAGACATGAACTTCAGGGAGGAACCATGAAAGGTAGGCACCGAAGTAGATAGCTAGGCCTTTGGCGCTTCTAAGGCCAATTAAGTTTATGGAAGATGAATCGCAAAGAACTCGGGCGAATTCCTCCAGGGGCGCGTCATCCAGCATAGATAGAATGCTCATCCCCTTTTGCAGGTCTTGGCGAAGCACGCTTTGAAGGAAGTTGTCTCCCTCTCCAATCGTTTGATAGAGTCGATGTCTTTCTAGTGCTTTTAGTTGATCGAGCAACGATTCCTGCAATGCATCTTTGAACTCGGGGTAACCCGGAAAGCCCAGGGAAGTAGCAAACCTTATGACTGTGGCTTCGCTGACCCCCACGAGTTCGCCCAACTCTGCGGCCGTGAGGTTCATCACTTCACTCGAATGTTCCAGGACGTATTGAGCCACTGCCCTTTGACCCCTGGGCAATTGATCTATTTTTCTTTGAATTAAATCTCTCAAGGGCATCTGTACACCTTCTCCCAAACCGTTAAAAAAGCGGGGCAAAACATGCTCTTTTGTGCATTATACCCCGCTTTTCTTTTCTCCACCAAATCGAGCGATCTGCAGTTGGCTACATCTTATTTTTTATTTCAAGCGTCGAACCACTATCGCGACTCCTTGACCTCCGCCAATGCAAGCACTGGCAATTCCCAATTCCTTATCGTAGTTTTGCAAAGCATAAAGTAGGGTGGTTAAAATCTTTGCACCGCTGGCACCTATCGGGTGGCCCAGCGCTATGGCTCCGCCGTGTACGTTTAGTTTTTCCATATCGAAAGGCATAACACGATGACAGGCTATAACCTGTGCTGCAAAGGCCTCGTTTATCTCAATTAAATCCATATCCTCCAAGGACAAACCGGCCTTTTCGAGGGCTTTCGGCATTGCCAGCGTCGGCGATAAGCCAAAACGTTCTGCTTCAAGCGCAACTGCCGCATATCCCAGGATTTCAGCCATGGGCTTCAGTCCGTTAGCCGTGGCCCAATCCCCGTCTGCGACGACAAGGGCGCTTCCGGCATCGCACAGAGCCGAACTGGAACCTGCCGTGATGGTCCCTCCTTCTTTAAACACCGGAGAGAGCCTGCTCAAAGCTTCCATGCTGGTGTCCGGACGCGGTATTTCGTCCTTATCGATTACTATTTCGCCTTTTTTTCTGTCCCTGTATGACATTGGGATGATTTCGTCCTTGAAAAACCCTTCGTCCGTCGCTTTACAAGCTTTTCTGTGGCTGTTTAGCGAAAATTCGTCTTGTTCTTCTCGCGTTATGTTAAATTCTTCTACCAATTTCTCGGTGGCTTCACCCATCAACATTCCTGCAAGAGGACATAAAAACCCGTCTTTTTGAAGCACGTCAAGGGCATTTTTGTCACCCATCCTCATGCCCCATCTTGCTTCGGGCAAAATGTAGGGAACGTTAGAGGCGCTTTCCATCCCACCGGCTGCCATGACCTTGATGTCGCCCAGACGTATCTTGTCGGCCCCAAGCATGACCGATCTTATGCCCGAACCACAGCGAATGTTCACGGTAAAGGCAGGTATGCTCTGGGGTAATCCGGCCTTATACATGGCTATCCTTGCGGGATTTGCTCCTACTCCGGCTTGCCAGCCGTTGCCCATGATGACTTCCTCGATGGCTTCATCCTGGACCCCACTGCGCTTTACGGCTTCTCTTATAGCCGCGGCTCCAAGATCTGATGCCTCAAACCGGGACAAACCGCCACCAAACCTGCCTCCTGCCGTTCTGCAGGCGCTAAGTATGACTACTTTTTTCATTCCTCTTCTTCCTCCTCCTCTACTCCCTGCATAGAGATAAGCGGTTCTGCCACAGTAAAGTCCGCATCGGTCATTGCTTTTATATCCTCCAGGGTAACTTCGGGGGCTATCTCGAGTAATTTCATTTGTCCTTTCTCGATGGAAAATACTGCAAATTCAGTTACTATGAGTTTTACAACGCCCTTGGCCGTCAAGGGCAGTGTGCACTTTCTTACTATTTTGGGTTCTCCCCTCTTTGTGGTGTGCGTCGTAGCGATTATGACCCTTCGAGCCCCAACGACCAGGTCCATGGCTCCTCCCATGCCGGGCACCATCTTGCCCGGAACCATCCAATTTGCCAGATCGCCGTCCTGGCTAACCTGCAAAGCACCCAATACCGTTGCGTCTAAATGGCCTCCCCGTATTAATCCAAAGCTGAGGTCGCTTGCCACAAAGCAACCTCCAGGCATTATGACAAAGGGCCTTCCCCCTGCTCCTATGAACCTGAGATCCGGCACCTCGGGGGCGGGACCGGCACCAATCGCGCCATTTTCCGTTTGGAAAATGATGCGAACGTCCTCGGGGATATAATCTGAGACGAGCGTGGGAATTCCAATTCCCAGGTTCACCACATCCCCGTCATGAAATTCCTTCGCGATACGCCGCGCTATCCTGTGTCTTGTTCTTTCTTCGCTAAGTTCTATTGGCATAATAGTTATCCCCCTTTACAACCAGTGCATCTATCAAAATACCCGGGGTCACGACTTCGTTTGGATCCAACTCCCCTATAGGGACTACGCTATCTACTTCGGCTACTACATAATCCGCTGCCGTCGCCATTATCGGGTTGAAATTTCTATTTGTCCCAAAATAGGTCAAGTTGCCCATCCTATCTGCTTTATACGCCCTAATGAAGGCGACATCGGCCCTGAGCGGTAAATCGAGAAGATAGTCTTGCCCGTTTATTTTTATGACCTGTTTACCCTCCTCGACCACGGTGCCCACTCCCGTCGGCGTAAGTACTCCGCCTAACCCAAATCCCGCCGCGCGAATGCACTCCACAAACGTCCCCTGCGGATAAAGCACCAGCTCCAGCTTGCCTTCCATGAAAAACTGTCCAGTTTTTTTGTTCAGACCTACGTGAGAAGCTATGACTTTTTTTACTTGCCCCTTTGCAACCAGTTTCCCATGCCCCACATCTTCATAGGCGGTATCATTTGATATGAGCGTTAAATCTCCCGTTCCTGCTTCCACTAAAGCCTCGACCAACGTATAGGGGATGCCTCCGTAATTGAACCCTCCTATCATGATGCTCATTCCGGGCCTAACGTATTTCGCAGCCTCTGCCGCGGATACGACAGGCTTAATCACTTTTTTAGCCAAAATGCTACACCTCCTAGCCCTTTAGGCGAATAATAATCTATTGTGTTTATAGGACATATTGCCTCAAGCGAACCTTCTGGAGCAGGAAAACTGCGATGACTATCATCACGGCCAAGAAATTGGCCAATAAAGAAGGATATATTATTCCGAAGGGAAGTATCATAAAAGCAAGTCTTTCGATAATGTTGAGCTTCGAAAGGAAATAGCCCTGTATTCCGGCGGATAAGGCTACGACTGCTACAACGGCCGTTACGCACCCCAAGATAATGTGAATTATGTCGCCCCTAAGAAGCAGATAAGGGTTATAAACGAACATGTAGGGAACCAAAAACCCCGCCGCGGCCGTGGCCAAAGCAATGAAACCGGACTTCATGGGATTTGATTTAGCGATGCCGGAAGCAGCATAGGTGGCAAGTGCTACCGGTGGGGTGACGTCTGCCAAAACACCGAAATAGAGGCAGAACAAATGAGCCGAAAACAAGGGAACGCCCAATTGTGCTAATGCAGGGGCTGCAAGCGTAGATGTAATGACGTATTGAGCTGTCGTTGGCACGCCCATGCCAAGGATAATTGAACCTATCATGGTCAAGATCAATGCTAAAGGAAGAATGCCATGAGAGAGGCTTAAGACGAAGGAAGAAAAGGCAAGCCCTACTCCCGTAATGCCAATGACTCCTATGATTATCCCGGAGCAGGCGCAAGCTGCCGCAACTTCTATGGCGCCAATAGCCCCGTTGATCAAGGCATCCAAAATGCGCTTTGGCGTCATGCGGTATTCCTTTTTACCTACCCACGATACCACGACTAAAAGCACTAAGGACCAAAATACAGCCTTTACAGGCGAGTAGCCTAATGCCAAAAATATGACGAGAGTGATGATTGGTAAGAGCAAATGCCAGCCTTCCCTTAAAACGGTCGTCAGCTTTGGCATATCCTCAATGCTAAATTCCTTCAATTTTATTTTGCCCGAACGAAAATGAACCATAAACCATATGGAGGCAAAATATAAAGTAGCGGGCACAGCGGCCGCTACCACTATCTCCCAATAAGAAACTCCCAAAAATTGCGCCATAATAAAGGCTGCTGCCCCCATGACGGGAGGCATGACTTGTCCTCCTGTAGATGCAGCTGCAACGACTGCCGCGGCAAACTCATTTTTATAACCCGACTCTTTCATCAAGGGAATGGTAAAGGCGCCCGTCGTCACTGCATTTGCAACAGAACTGCCGGAAACTGTTCCCATTAAGCCACTTGCCACAACTGCCGCCTTTCCTGGACCTCCCTGGCTTTGCCCGGTTAAGGCGATGGCTAAGTCGATGAAAAATTTGCCGGCTCCCGACGAGCTTAAAAAAGCACCGAACAATACGAACAAAAATATGAATGAGGCGGAAACTCCCAGCGGCACTCCAAAGATGCCGTCTGTACGAAGATATTCAAATGGAGCAAGCTCCTTGAATGGGAATCCGCCATGAGCGAGAAGTCCCGGAAAATAGGGTCCAAAAAGAGCGTAAAGAAGGGCCACGATGGAAACTATGGGGAGGGGCCAACCCATGGACCGCCTTGCGCCTTCAATTACCAAGATTATCATCATTATTCCGAGGTAAATATCAGAAGCCGTAGGCATGCCCTCACGATCTGAAATAGCATTCCAGTTTAGGAGGATATTTAAGCATCCTATCACTAAAAGAATCGCAAAGCCCCAGTCCCATATATCTATTTTGTCCTTTGGTCGCTTTTCGGAAATCGGGTATAGCAAATAAAGGAGGACGCCCATCAGCATCCAATGGATACTTCTTTGATACATGGCCGGCAACAGTCCATATAAAGCGGTGTACAGGTGAAAAGCCGACGCGGAAATTGCAATACCCGCAACTATCCACCATTGCCATCCATGCAAATCACGTCTTTTCGTTTCAATTTTTTTTACGTCAATATCCTCTACATCAACGACGGGTTCGCGAGATTGCTCTTGATTTGCAGATGCTTGAGTATTATTAGTACGTTCGTCATCCGCCATTTAAAGATGCCCCCTTTACTCCTGGGAAGATCGGTCCGACCAATGAAAACATTGGTCGGACCCAATTTACCCTCTACTCTACAGGTACCTCTATGCCATGCTCCTTGAAGTACCTTGCAGCGCCCGGGTGAACCGGGATAATAGCCACGCTAGCTTCTTCCGGAACGAAGTGTGCAGCTTGAGGAATGGATTGCATAATTTCTTCTCGATGCTCGATGGTGGTCTTAACGAGCTTATAGGCAAGGTCTTCATCCATGTCCTTGTTGACTACAAGAAAATTACCATCAGCGACTGTAAGGACATCTTCATTTTGCTTTGGATATGTACCTTTTGGAATCTTATAGGGGAACATGAAGGGATATTTCTTTACGACCTTTTCCACGATATCCTCCGGAATGGGGATGAGCACGACCTCGCGAACGGCAGCTACTTCTAACACGGCAGACCCCGGAGTGGCAAAGTTCCAGAACACGACATCCACATTACCGTCCTTAAGGGCCATTACGCCCTCCGGTTGGGTTAGCTGCTGTCTTTTGATGTCCTTTTCGGGGTTTATCCCCGCTGCATCAAGTATCATGTTGGTCAGCACCTGATCTCCTCCGCCAGGGGCACCAACTGAAACCCTTTTGCCCAAGATGTCTTCAAACTTTGTGATTCCCGTGCCCTTTACAGTAACTATGTGATGTGGTGCGGGGTACATGTGCATGAGTATCTTAAGCGGCAAAGCGCCATCTTCTTCAAAGGCTTCAGTACCGGTATATGCTTGATAAAGAGTGGAACCCATCGACATCCCGACATCTGCCCTTCCGGAGGCCACTAACCTGCAATTTTCCCTCGACGCAGAAGTGGCCCGTGAAGTAGCTTTGACATCGATTCCCGCTTTATTGTAGACTTCTGCTAAAACACCACCTAAGGGGTAGTAAGTGCCACCTAAACCGCCGGAAACTATCGTAATGTAAGTAACGGCGTAAGCTGTGCCGACGAATGCAACCAAACACACCAATGCAACTGCTAACAGCACCTTCTTCTTCATGGCTTGCTCTCCTCCCTCTTACTAATTAATTGCTATTGCAAATTTAGTAAATCACTCTACGCTGCCTAACAACTTTTTTGCCGCCTCAGCCAAGCCCTCTTCAAGCTTGGCCAGTAATTCGTCCACTTGCTCGGAAGTTATGACTAGAGGAGGACCGATCAAGAAGTTATCTCCGTCGATTCCATCGACCATTCCGCCGCCCGGGTAAATGACAAGGCCCCTTTCAAGGCACTCTTTTGTGGCCAACCCGGCAGCGCCTTTGCCCTTCGGAAATGGCCTGCGGCTTTCTTTGTCCATGACAAGCTCCACGCCCCACATCAAGCCTTTTCCTCGGACTTCCCCAACGATGGGGTTGGATGCCTCTATCTCTTTGAGTCCTTTGCCAAGTTTTTCGCCCTGAATGCGGGCATTTGCAACTAAGTCGTGTTCTTTCATATAACGCAAGACAGCTGTCGTTGCTGCTCCGCTGACGGGATTACCGTTATAGGTGTAGCCATGAACAAAGGCACCGCTGCCGCCTCTTATTGTCTCGGCGATCTCGTTTCGAACAATTATTCCGCCGGTCGGGACATAGCCTGCCGCCATGCCCTTCGCCGTAGCAATAATGTCCGGGACCACATCCCAGTGGTTTACGCAAAAGTTTGCGCCAGTTCTGCCAAAACCGGTCATCACTTCGTCAGCAATGAGCAAAATGTCGTAACGATCGCATATTTCGCGAATTATCGGCCAGTATTCGTCGGGAGGAGTTAAAGCTCCAACAGTGGAGCCCACTATCGGTTCAGCTATGAAGGCCGAAATGTATTGCGATCCGATGTTTTTAATGAGATCCTCGAGCTGATGAGCGCAGGCAACGCCGCACCCGGGGTATTTTTTGTCAAAGGGACAACGATAACAATAGTGTGCTACGATTTTGGGAAATTCTTTAAAAAGAGGGGAATAAATACGACGCCTGGGGATGCTGCCCCCCAAAGCCATGGTCCCTATGGTACTTCCGTGATATGAGTTCCATCGAGCTATGACAAGGGCTTTAGACGTATGCATGCCGTCTCTTTCTATGAAATATTGGCGTGCAAGTTTTACGGCGGATTCCACGGCCTCACTCCCACCGCTTACAAACCACACATAATCCATTCCCTCCGGAGCAATGCTGGCGATTTCGTCGGCCGCTTCCTCAGCTGCCTTATTGCGCCATCGGGAAGTGTGGGCAAACTCTATTTTTTTCAGTTGCTCGGTTATCGCCTCGATGACTTCTGGGACGCAATGCCCTATATTAGATATCAAAGCTCCGCTGCAACCATCCAAATAGCGCTTACCCTCCTCGTCATAAAGATATATTCCTTCACCTCTAGCAACCAATGACATTGTTGCTTTAAAATTGCGTTGAAAAACTTTACCCCCCATATCCCTCGCCTCCAAGATTCGACTTAAAAACTTAACGTTAAATTAAATGACGTATACAATGATGCATAGGCTACGAAGTTATATATTTTTGAAGGATATCCTTCAAAAAAGAATGCTACACTCTACGTAGCTAATTGTCAAGAGCAAATAATGATATTGCTGAGGCGCTAATGTGACAATAAAGAAAGCTGCAACCGCTGTAAGAAGGGGCAAAGGGCCCTCATGGCCGAAGCAAGAAGTGTTTTTTGATATGATTGCACTTTTGACTAAGCTGCTTTTTATATTGCTACAAAAGCTGGTGTTTGATCAACTTTAACATTTGTGCAACTTAGTGTAAGATAATTGGCGTAAGCCTTTTTTAGAAAGGGACGATGTTTTTTTGCGTCTTGATCACAAAATAAAAGGGGGAGAGAATGTTGAGAGTAACCCTTACAGCGGTCAAGGCCGATATAGGAAGCATCGGAGGACACATTCGCCCGAGCGTATCGCTTCTTGATGAAGTAGAAAAGTCCTTAAAACCTCACTTGGGCAAAGACATAATCGACTTTCGCCTTTCCTTCACCGGAGATGACATAGCAATCCTCATGACCCACACCAATGGCACTGATAACCCGCTCATACATCAAATGGCCTGGGATGCTTTCAAGGCTGCCGCTGATGTAGCCAAAGAGGAGGGATTGTACGGAGCCGGACAAGACCTGCTCAAGGATGCCTTTTCGGGCAACATAAGGGGACTGGGACCCGGCATCGCCGAAATGGAATTCGAGGAAAGAAAAAGCGAGCCCTTTCTGCTTTTTGCCGCCGACAAGACCGATCCAGGCGCCTTCAATTTGCCTTTGTATTTGGCATTTTGCGATCCCATGTACAACAGCGGACTGCTTTTGTCGCCAAATTTGTTCAAAGGTTTTAAGTTCGAGATCATGGACGTAAACCACACTGAAGGCGATAAGGTCATAACGCTGGTGGCCCCTGAAGACCTTTACGACATGGCAGCGCTTTTAAGGGACCCCGAGCGCTACGTGATCAAAGCCATTTACTCGAGGACCACGGATGAAATAGCGGCCGTTGCAAGCACAACCAGGCTTCACAACATCGCGGGCAGATATGTGGGCAAAGACGATCCCATTCTTTTGGTTAGGGTCCAGGGAGTTTTTCCGGCTACGGGTGAAATATTGCAACCCTACGCCATGGTTCCCTACGTAGGAGGTTTCATGAGGGGAAGTCACAATGGTCCTCTAATGCCCGTAAAGCGAAACAGCACGGTGTCCTTCTTTGACGGCCCGCCCATCATAAGCTGCACCGCTTACTGCGTTAAGAAAGGAAAGTTATCAGAGGAAGCGGACGCCTTTGATCATCCTTTCTGGGATTACGTAAGAGAATTGGCCTCTAAGAAAGCCATAGAACTGCGGAGACAGGGTTTTTACGGAAACGCCATGCTGCCCTACGGAGAGCTCGAATATGGAGGTATAGTCGAAAGGCTAGAAAACCTGGAGGACAAATTCGAGATCAGGCATTAAAATTAAGATGGGAGGTTCTCCTCCCATCTTAATTTATTAAAGTGCTGTGTTTTAATAAGCGTGAAACTTTCCAAGAAATGCAGACACGCTCAAATCGTGCCAGAACCCGCCTTAATTTATCACGACCTTCCGCTGAATTGTAACGGTTGTAATGTGAATGTAGTCTTGGTCTTCTTAAATAAGTTATTTAATAAATTATATAAGCGGAGGAGGATCAGTATGGCAAAAAAGACTCGTTTGGACCTCATGAGAATGAAAGAATCTGGCGAAAAGGTGGCTTGGGTGACGGCTTACGACTTTCCTACGGCGTCCTTTGCCGAGCAGGCCGGCATGGACATGATCTTGGTGGGTGATAGCTTGGGCATGATCGTGCTCGGTTACCAGGGGACGATACCGGTGACCATGGAAGAATGCATCACCTGCTGTAATGCCGTTCGTCGCGGTGCTCCAAACACATTCTGCATAGGGGATATGCCCTTCATGTCCTACCAGATTTCAGACGAAGACGCCGTCTACAACGCAGGAAGGTTTTTAAAGGAAGCCGACATGGACGCGGTGAAACTTGAAGGAGGAAGGAGGGTGATAACGAGGATAAAGGCCATTGCGGACGCGGGCATGTTGGTCATGGGTCACATTGGCTTAACCCCTCAAAGCTCGGGGGTCCTTGGAGGATTTAAAGCCCAGGGAAGGGATCCCAAGAGCGCGCGAGACCTCATACTGGATGCCCGGGCCATTGAAGAAGCCGGAGCTTTCTCGCTGCTGCTTGAAGCAGTGCCTCCCGAATTGACGGAATTCATAACAAATGACCTTTCCATCCCCGTTTATTCCATCGGAGCAGGCATCCCTTGCGATGGGCAGCTTCTCATATGCGGCGACATGCTGGGACTGTTTGAGGCCTTTACCCCGAAGTTCGTAAAAAAATATGCCAACGTCGCTGAAATTGAGATAAAAGCCTTCAAAGAATACGTAGAAGACGTGAAGAAGGGAAGGTTCCCCACGGACGAACATTGCTACCACATATTGCCGGAGACGGCGGATGAGTATCAAAAGATGTTGGATGAGCTGAGAAGGTAGGCTTAAAAAGCAAAGGGCCTTTGGGTTGCAAGCCCACGAAAGGTGAAAATGAGCTTGGCAGTAATTTGAGAGCAAAGGAGGTTTTTCATCGTGAGTTGCGGAGAAATTTTGTGCCAGGATGCTTTAAAATCCCTGAATTGCTATTTGGCAGATCCAAAGAGCAAGCTTATCAGGGATATTGCAAATGTAATCAAAAAATACGGCTCCCCATCTGAGATAAACGAAAGGGCACGCGAAGCCAGGAAGGTTTCAAATCTGCTGCAGCGCTTGGGCAAGATTGACTCGCCCTACCTCAAGGACTTGGAATGGCTGATGGAACAAAAAGAAAAGAGGGCTTTCATCCCCATAAGCGAGTTCAGAAGGAAAGTCCTCGGAGATGAAGCCGATTTGATGCAGTTTGACGAATCAACCGCCGTTACGCTTGAAATCAGCGCCCTTCAATATTTCCCTTGGTTTATAACCGAAGCCAAAAGGGCGATCGAAAAGGGCGAAGTTATGCCGGGCCGTTTCATCAGGGTCAGGAACATGAAAGAACAAGAACGCGACAAAGGCGACATAATGGCCGTCGCCGCAGCGACTCAAATCGTGGGCGCAAGCTTGGTAGAGACTTTGGACACCAAGGGGACGGACGGCTCCAATATCCACTTGGGAGGACCTGAAACTTTGACCGGCTATTTCACCGGCGTGGGACAGCCAAACGACCACCCCGTACAGTGGGTCGACGAATATCTATATTACGCCATAAACTACGGCGTTCAGGAGGTATTAAACGTCAATCCCGGCTCGGTATTGGCAGGGCTCATTCTTTACAGGCTGGGCGTGGACATCAAATTCAAGATCTCTGTGTTCATGGGCACCGACAACTTATATTATCTATTCATTCTATTCGCCTTAGCGAAGATGCTGGCGCGAGAGGATGGTTCAACCTCTTTGTCCGGGATAAACATATCTAACTCCGTAAACGCCAAGACACTGCTTGCCATGGCACAGATGCGCAGAGACCTGGGCTTGGAGGACAAGGTCAGGATAGAACATCACATAACGGA
This sequence comes from Acetomicrobium mobile, assembly GCF_937920065.1. Lineage (NCBI taxonomy): Bacteria > Thermotogati > Synergistota > Synergistia > Synergistales > Acetomicrobiaceae > Acetomicrobium > Acetomicrobium mobile. The sequence goes on along the minus strand of NZ_CALETC010000068.1, from coordinate 9,205 downwards.
GGCTTACAAGAGCATCGTCATACAGCCTTATTGCCGTAGAGGCGACTTGCTTGTAGCCCTAGAGCATGGCGTGCCCAACATCTCGGCCAAGCACGAAGGCGGCGACCCCGAAGACGAAGTAAAACTCGACCATCCTTCCGATATACTTGACTACTTCAGGGCTAAAGCGGAGATCGAAGAAGCCGGAGACTTCGAAAAGCTTGAGCAAAACTTCATTTATAAGCACATAGCGTTAAACCGCACGGCGGAAGAACTCACAAAAAGAGGGTTTTCCTTCATTGCGGCGACGGGGCTGCATTCACGATAATGGCGGAGGATGCAAGGTAACCGGATCATGTTGCCTTGTTTCTCACACAACTTGTGTATATGACATTAAAAAACAAAAGTTTCCCCTTTGAAAAATGTGTTAAACTCCTCTTTAAGCATGATAAGGCAGGACTCACATTCTATGATTACGGGTCCTGCCTTGTTACTATTCACGTTATCACGTAAATATTGAAGCACTCAATGCGCTGTTTCACAGATGACGATTTAGGTATACTTTTATCAGCGAATCTTTTGGAATTTACCGAGCGCTTCTCAAGGTCTGAAATAAATCAAGTTCTGACTTCGGATTGCTGAAGGATATAATTAGTTTTAACAATAAATTAATGACGGGGAGTGAAGTTATGACAAAAAAATATATCATTGACGAAGATCCGAGGTACAAGCAGACCAATAAAGAGACGTTATCGATGGTCATATTGCTAATTGCAAATATAGCCTGGTGGTTCATATTCGCCTATGGCTTGGGATCGAGCCCTCCGGAAAGTTATACCTACATTATGGGCTTCCCTGCCTGGTTTTTCTGGAGCTGTATCATGAGTTTTGTGCTCTTTAGCGTATTGGTATGGCTCGTAATATCATTGGTGTTTAAAGATATACCTTTAGATTAGAACTGATTACGGCGAAGAAAGCGAGGGAAGAAGATGAATTCAGCAAATCAGCATTTACCTCAAATATGGATTCCTGTGGCAATATATCTTATAGCAATGCTCTATATAGGTTATTACAGCAATAAGATTGTAAGCGCTTCAAGTAAAGACAAATTTTTAAGCGAATACTTTCTGGGCAGCAGGAGTTTTGGCGGCTATGTGGTGGCAATGACATTGGTAGCCACTTACGTAAGTGCATCCAGCTTCCTCGGGGGTCCGGGTGCTGCGTATACTCAAGGCCTTGGTTGGGTACTGCTTGCAATGACTCAGTTACCGACAGCTTATCTTACCTTGGGCATTTTGGGCAAAAGATTTGCCATAGTATCGAGAAAGGTCAAGGCAGTGACCATCATCGATGTCATCCGCGAGAGGTATGAGGACAACTCGTGGGTGGTTTGGCTTGCATCTATTGGGGCAATTATATTTTTAATTGTTGCAGTTGTGGGACAGTTCGTCGGCGGCGCCAAGCTTTTTCAAAGCATAACGGGGCTTCCTTATATGTGGGGACTTTTCTTATTTGGAGGAATCGCGTTGATTTATACCGCCATCGGGGGCTTTAGGGCAGTCGCGCTGAGCGACGCTATTCAGGGCACCGTAATGTTGTTTGGAACGATATTAATATTAGTCGTCACAATAATAGCAGGCGGAGGCGTGTCTAATATACTCCGTACCTTAAATTCTATTAATCCCGATTTGCTCACCCCCTATGGGGTAGATAACTTCATAGCTGTTCCGTGGATATCTTCCTATTGGGTGCTCGTTTGCATAGGAATTCTCGGTTTGCCCCAAAACGCCATTAGAGCTATGGCGTACAAAGACAGCAAGTCCATGCACAGGGCCATTGTCATCGGAACTGTAGTATCCGGTATTTTGATGTTGGGGCTTCATTTAACGGGCGCGCTTTCAAGGGGGATTATCGAGAAGATACCGGAAGGGCTAACGGTTGATCACATCATGCCTGTGCTTGCCATAAAACTACTGCCTCCGTGGTTGGTTGGCATATTTTTAGCCGCACCATTAGCGGCCATCATGTCCACGGTGGATTCACAGCTCATACTGATGTCAAGCACTATAGTAAAAGATTTATATCTAAACTATATAAATCCAAGAGCGAGCGAAGACCAGAAAAGACTGACTAATTTGAGCATGATATGCACAGCAATATTGGGGCTAATCATAATAATAGCGTCCATAAAACCCCCATCGCTCATTATATGGATTAATCTATATGCCTTTGGAGGATTGGAAGCCACATTTTTTTGGATGCTCATACTTGGCCTTTACTGGAAGAGGGCAAATGCATATGGAGCCATTGCATCCATGATAACCGGAATTGTGGGGTTTATCACTATAAGCAAGTTTTGGCCCAGACCCTTTGGGACTCATCCAATCGTCCTCACCTTGGTATTGGGATTGATCGCATTCGTGATTGCAACTTACGTAACCACTCCGCCAAAGGAAGAAACCATAAGGAAGTTTTGGGGCGCATAGCTCATATTAAGGGACTTGTATTAAAAGGAGCCGATTTTGTTGAACGTTGATGTTTTAAGTTTTATTGATGAAAAAGGACTTCTGTCTTTTACGAGGGAATTGATAAAAATTCCAAGCGTCCATGACCAGGAAGATGAAAGCGGGAACGAAGAAAGAGTGGCTATGTTCATAAAAGAAAAACTGGAAGAAATGGGGCTTGAGGTGTATTGCGAGGAGGTATCGCCCCACAGGCCCAACATAATAGCCATTCTTAGGGGCAATCGTCCCGGTAAGACGATATTACTGGAAGCACATTCCGATGTCGTAACTCCTGGAGATCCGGATTCTTGGGAACACGATCCTTTTGGTGCCGAGGTGGTTGACGGCAAAATTTACGGTCGTGGCGCATGCGATACAAAAGGCAACCTGGCATCCGCTGTAATTGCCGTCAATGCCATAAAAGACTCCGGCATCGACTTACCGGGCAAAATAATTCTTTGTATTCCTGTCGACGAAGAGGGAATGATGACGGGCATAAAGCACTTTATCAACCACGGGTGGGCCGATGATGTCGATGCAGCAATTATATGCGAGCCCGAAAATAATGAAATTTGTATTCAAATGAAGGGTGCCATAAGGATCGCAATAAGGGTAAAGGGAAAGATGGCCCACGGAGCCATGCCCTTTTCGGGGATAAATCCAAATTTGAGAATGGCCAGGCTCATAATAAAACTTCATGAACTGGAAAAAAGAGAGATTGACAGGCTGGGGTTCAATGAATATCTCGGATATCCAAGCATAACACCCACAGTAGTCATGTCGCCTTCCAGCGGCAAGGGACAGCTAAACGTGATTCCGGAAGATAGTTTGATTTATCTCGATATACGTACTGTGCCAGGCCAAGATGACGCAATGATCACGGACCAGATTGAGAATATATTCAAAGAGCTGAAAGCCTGCGACCAACAATTTGATGCCGAAATGAAGATCATCGAAAGAAGACCCTGCGCCTATACCGATAAAAACGAGCCAATTGTCAGGGCCATGGACAAGGCATATAGGGAAATTACGGGCAAAGATCCGATTTACAGCGGCGTGCCGGGCGCTACAGATGGGACCTTTTTATGGGCGTGGAAGAACATTCCCTTTGTCGTTACGGGTGCGGGTAAAAAAGATATCCCACATCAAAAAGATGAATACGTCGAGATAAGTCAGCTCATTGAAACAACAAAGCTTTATGCCAAAGCAGTAATTAACTACCTCTATGATGAATCGTAATACGCTGCTCTTTTCCGCCCAAAATATTGGGGTGTTCCGGGTGAACCCACGGAGCGATCAATATACAAACCTGCTTTTGCAAGCCCGGTGTGTCTTTTAGCTCAGGATGAATAATGTCAAAGCAGCTAAAGGACCTATTGTTAGATTGTCAAGCCTCCTCGGGGTAACTACTTCAACTAATGCAGTGACGAAAGAGGCCGCGATCATTACAAGAAAGGACAAGGGAAAGACCAACAGTTTGCTCAGTACGAGGCAGGATAACAGACAAACCACAAAACACCCGAGGCTCCCTTCCAGGGTCTTTCCTCTAATCAAGGGAGTCCTTCCAAATTTTAATCCGCACAAGGCTGCCCAGGCGTCACCTAAAATTAACATGACTAGGGCAAACACTCCAAAGGGATCGGAAAAGAAAGAGGCAAGGGCGCAACCGCACAAAAACATGGTGGTCGAGGAAATGTGCTCCGCCTCCTCCGCCCTCCCAACTGGAGCGAAAAGTTTTTTTACGCCTTCGTTGAACTTGGCCGAGCGATGTCGCAAAAACTCGATGACAATGGCAATCCCTGCGGATACAAGAAGCACCCTGCGAAGGACCAAATAGCCAAATAAGGGGTACACGAGTGCGGGAAAAACAAGCGCGGTATATCTGTAAAGTTTGCGCCTGACCAAGTGTTGGCCCAGGGCTTTTACAAAACAATCAAAATCATCGCGCAACCTACTCCACCCAACGACGAGCACCCAAACGACCAAGAAGGCCACAGTGCAGGCCGTTTTAAAGTCGATGGTTTCCCTGGCAAGGGAGATCAAGATCGGAAAGGGCCACATTAAGGCGAGCGAGGAAAGCAAACAACCTCCGAAGGTAAGCAGGGCTGTCGCAATCAGCAAGCCCGTCGCCATTGCTTCCCAGGGCATCATAACAACGAAGACACCTGCAGTAGCGGATGCACCGCGGCCACCTCTAAAATTTAAAAATATCGACCAGGTATGACCTATCACCGCCATCCAACCGCATAGAGGCCAAAAAAAGCTTGGAAGACCTGCAAGTTTGGCGACCAAAACGGCAAGGCCGCCCTTGACGGCATCTCCCACAGCGGCAATACAACCCGCAATGGGGCCCGCCAAGTACCATACATTGGTCGCCCCCACATTTTTAGTCCCCTCTTCGGCGAGATCGATCGGGGCCCTCATAAAAAGCTTGGCCACGATCGTACTCCAGGGGATGCTGCCTATGAGATAACATAAAAGCGAGACGCTTACGTACTTTAACATATACATCATCCCCCGATTAGCAAGTAACCCCTTGTTATTCCAATAGCTCCTCGATGGCGTGCATGCTCCTTTCCGCTGCCTTTCTACCTTCAGCGATTGCTACTGATGCTTTATCAAATTCCAACATGCGGATGTTCCGTACCCTGGGTGATATCAGGATATCGGGCGGATCGGCTGCCAAGCGATGCCTCGTCAGTCTCGTCTGAATAATCTGGCTTGAAACGGCAAGTATTTCCAAAAGATGTGGCATCTTCGCCTCATCTTCCTCGAGCGAATTGGCCTCATTGGTTTTGGGTAAACCCCAATGGGGCCCAAAGTATCTTCCAACTCTTTCTGCGTTTAAATCCACTGCAATGACGATGTCCCCGCCCAAAGCTCTACATAGCGATACGGGAACGGGATTTGCCAAAGCTCCGTCTCCCAGCAGCAAACCATTTTTTTGAAAGGGCATCAACATGCCGGGAGCAGATATGCTAGCCATGATCGCCTCGACGAGATCACCGGACGTCATCCATATCTCCATGCCGGTAGAAAGGTCTACCGACACGGCGCCAAACTTAACGGGCAATTCCTCTATCTTTACGTCACCTAAAACGTCTTGTAGCCACTGCATAATTCCCTTGTTATCGAAAAAACCGCCGCGAAAAATAAGGCGACCCATCATCCTCAACATGCCCATTTTGCTCAACGAATGAGAAGCTTCTTCCAAGTCATCAAGCTTCAAGGCTGCATAAAATCCCCCAACCAGAGCGCCCATGGAGCACCCACAAACTATTTCGGGATGTATGCCCTTATCGGCAAGTGCTCTTAGTATGCCTATATGAGCCCATCCTCTAGCCGCTCCGCTTCCCAAGGTCAGCCCGATCGTTGGACTGCCGTTTTTTGGATTCATGACCTTTCGTCCTCCTCTATCACCTTAAAGGTATGCCATTTTTTAGGCCCCATGGAATATAGGTCGTTGCCCTCGGAATCTATTACAACCAACAAAGGAAAATCCTCTACTAATATCTCATAAATGGCCTCCGGCCCCAGCTCTTCGTAGGCTATTACCTTGGAGGATTTTACTTTCATAGCCAACAAAGCTGCTGCTCCTCCAGTTGCGCCAAAGTACACCGCCTTATGAGATTTTATTGCAGCAATCACCGGTTCGCTCCTTTTTCCTTTGCCGATCATGCCCTTTAAACCCATTTCAATGAGCACTGGTGCATATCTATCCATGCGTCCACTCGTGGTCGGCCCAATGGATCCAACGGGTGTGCCCGGCTTTGCTGGAGCAGGACCTGCGTAATAGATAACCTGGCCTCGAAGGTCAAATGGAGGGGGATCGCCCTGTCTTAATGCCTTCAGCATCCTTTCGTGCGCTGCATCTCGAGCTGTATAAACAAAACCGGATAATAATACCCTATCCCCCATGTGCAAGCTTTCCACGATCTTATCGTTCAAGGGCGTTTTTATTCTTTTTGTCTTTATATTCATACAAGGTCTCCTGATCAATTCAAATTAGCGCTTCCTTAAAAGTAAAGCCTCAAGACTTTACATCCGGAAACATTAACCCTAGCTTTATTATTTAAATAACATAAGCCCTCAAAGAAGGCAACAAGCTTTTTTCTTTTAAAGACATCCTAAGCAGGCATTCCTAAAAACAGCCTACAGATGACCGCTTGCATGCCGAAGGGCGTTACAGCAAACGTTTACGGCCACGGGCAAACCTGCGATGTGAGTGGGCATAAACTCAACGTGAACATCAAGGGCTGTAACTCTTCCTCCATATCCTCCAGGACCTAAGCCCAAACCGTTAATCTCTTCAAGTAGTTTTTCCTCCAGCTGCGAGTAACGATCATCTGTATTTCTGCTGCCTACTGGCCTGAGTAACGATCGTTTAGCTAAAATGGGTGCGCTTTCAAAATTGCCTCCGATGCCAACGCCCACAATAAGTGGAGGGCAAGCGTTTTGTCCTTTTTGTGCCACGGTACTTTTCACAAAATTGATGACTCCCTCTTGACCATCGGCGGGCGATAACATGGCTAAAGCTGAAGCATTTTCGCTTCCCATGCCCTTGGGAACTACGGTAAATTTGGCTTCATTTCCGCCAACTAACCTGCAATGCACTATTGCAGGTGTATTATCGCCCGTGTTTTTTCTTTCGTATAGAGGATCGTTGACCACGGATCTTCTCAAATAATTTTCGAGATAAGCCTTTCTTACGCCTTCATCGATAGATTCCTGCAGAGAGCTGCCGACTAAAAGAACCTCTTGTCCCCAATCAACGAAGACAACCACCATCCCGCAATCTTGGCAAAGAGGCATCCTCTCTTTCCGCGCCAATTCAATGTTTTCAAGCAGGTCTTCTAAAACGGCTTGCCCGTAGTAGCTATCCTCATGAGCCTTCGCCAGGATTATGCCCTCCATGACATCCTCAGGAGCACATATGTTTGCCTTGATACATAAACTTTCTATTAAATTAGCAACTTCAACTGAATTTATCTCTTTCAAGGGAGTCTCTCCTTTTTTACAAAACACCCGGAAAGAATGCATTCTTTCCGGGTGTTTTGGCGTAAAAATATTTTCGCAGAAGTTTCTTTTAAAGGGAAACTTACTTTGCCGCTAACCGCAAATTCGGTTCGCTGCTTAAGAAAGCAATGTAATCATGACTCCGGCGGCAACAGCGGTTCCGATGACGCCGGCGACGTTGGGTCCCATGGCATGCATCAATAAGAAGTTCCCCGGGTCTTCTTTTTGAGAGACACGCTGGACGACCCTGGCGGCCATGGGAACGGCCGAAACACCAGCTGCACCGATCATAGGGTTGATCTTGCCGCCAGACAGCACCTTCATTACTTGACCAAAAAGCACCCCTCCGGCCGTGCTGAAAGCAAAGGCAATTAGTCCCAAAAGTACTATTTTTATCGTTGCTGGCGTTAAAAACACCGCTGCATCCATCGTGGCTCCCACGCTTATGCCCAAAAAGATGGTGGTGGCGTTAAGGATCTCGTTTTGAGCAGCCAATGAAAGCCTATCGGTAACGCCGCATTCTCTAAGCAAATTGCCAAACATTAACATGCCAATGATCGGAACAGAAGCGGGCAGAATTAATCCAGCTAACAGAGTCGATATGATCGGGAACAAGACACGCTCTCTTTTGGAAACGGGCCTCAGCTGTTCCATTCGAATTCGCCTATCCTGCTTAGTGGTCAGCAAACGGATGATGGGCGGTTGTATGATTGGGACCAAGGACATGTAGCTATAAGCTGCAACGGCAGTAGCGCCCAGCAAATGCGGCGCCAGCTTAGCGGCAACGTATATCGTAGTTGGGCCATCCGCTCCACCAATGATACCTATGGGACTGGCTTCTTTGACCGTGAAACCCAATGCCACAGCACCTAAAAGCGCGACGAAGACGCCTAACTGGGCCGCAGCGCCAAGTAAAAACGTTACCGGGTTTGCCAAGAGAGGGCCAAAATCGGTAAGAGCGCCTATCCCCATAAATATTATTATCGGAAATATCTCGTGCTCGATCCCGAAGGAGATGTACTTCAAAAATCCTCCTTCATCCATTATCCCAGACAGGGGCAAGTTGACCAATAGGCACCCAATCGATATAGGAACCAACAATAAGGGCTCGAAGCCCTTGCCTATGGCAAGGTACAAAAGGATTGCCGAAATAACTATCATCACGACGTTTCCCCACGTCAACCCAACAAAACCGGATTGTTCGAGAACGCCGGACAGAGCTCTGAGGTATACTTGCATTTTACAGACCCTCCTTAAGGGCTAAGCAATTATTACCATGGGATCGCCGGTATTTACATTGTCACCTTCTTTAACCTTTACATCCCTCACTACGCCATCGGAAGGAGCTAAAATTTCGTTTTCCATTTTCATGGCTTCCAAAATTAACATATTCTGTCCTTTTTTAATCTGCATGCCAGGCTGAACCAACACTTTGAGGATTTTACCAGGCATAGGCGCCGATATTGTGGCACCCCCACTGGGAGGCGCAGGTGCTACAGGCGCCGTTGGTGTCGGTTTGGGAGCAGGCGGGCTAACTGGAACGCTTGGAGCAGGCGGAGCTGCTGAAACATTAGTTGGCGCTGGCGGCTGGGTCGTGGCTTGGACTGACGGAGCCTGTGGCGCCACGGGTGAAGCTTGAGCATAATTTGACGTCGCGGCCCCAAGTTCCTCGACTGCAACTTCGTATTCTCTACCGTTTATGACTA
>NZ_CALETC010000067.1:0-58617 GCF_937920065.1 Acetomicrobium mobile | reverse complement strand
TTAAAGTCTTGGACGCCACGAAAACTCAAGTCGAACGTCCCGACATGGCCGCGCGTGCTTATGCCGTTGCTTCTTGGCTTGGGAATGCCTTGAATTCCTCTGAAGGTGACCCTGCCAAATTAAAAGAGGGGATGAAAAAAGCCTCTTCCTTTCCCCTGGGTTCTCAAATTTTGCGTCCTGACCCCGAAACTCACAGGCCTAGCCGTCGAAAGGTCGCCGTCTTAACAGTGTGCAACGGCAACCTCGAAGTTTTAAGCGAACCTTTCTTGAATTCTTGCCTGAAATTGGAGCCTTAGTTGCAATTTTCTTTAATGGTTTCCTTCGTGGCGGGACGCAAGCTCCCGCCATACTTCTTCCAGGGAGACGTTCGCTGCTGCGAGTCCCACCAAGATGTGATATAAAAGATCCGAAGCCTCGTATATTACTTGTTTTGCGTCACCTAAAGCTAATGCAATGGCCAGTTCGACGCCTTCTTCTCCTATCTTTTGAGCGATCCTTGAAGGTCCTTCCTTAATGAGCCTGGCCGTGTAGCTTTCCATTGGGTCCGCTTCTTTTCGCTTGAGCAAATATCTCCAAAGCCTGCCGAAAAACGTGGCGTCGCCTTTTGGTTCTTCCGTCAGATTATTAAAGAAACAGCTCCTCTTTCCGGTATGACAGGCAGGCCCACATGGGTCTACCTTGACTAGCACGGCATCACCGTCGCAGTCGAGGCACAAATGTCGGATCTTCATCGTGTTGCCGCTGGTTTCCCCCTTGTGCCAAAGCTCGCCCCTGGAGCGGCTGAAAAGGTAAAGCTCGCTGCTTTCTAGCGTAAGCCTCAAGGCCCGCTCGTCGGCATAGGCCAGCATCAAAACCTCGCCGCTGACGTAATCCTGGACGACGACGGGGACGAGTCCGCTTTCATCATATTTAACTTTAATAGTATTTTCATTGGCATTTTCCTTCATGACCTTCACCACGTCTTTCTTACGGGAAAGCCCTCTTTTTCCAGGGCTTTTTTTACTTGTGCTATGCTGTAAACGCCGAAATGAAAGACCGACGCGGCAAGCACCGCATCAGCTCCCGCCGTTAGGGCTTCTATAAAATGAGTCAAGCTTCCCGCTCCGCCGGAAGCTATTAAGGGAACGTCTACGGCTTCTCTTACGGCTTCGATGAGCTTCAGATCGTAACCTGAGTCAGTGCCGTCTCGGTCTATGGAGGTAAGCAGTATTTCTCCGGCTCCCAGGCTGCATCCCTCTTTTGCCCACTCAATTACGTCTTTGCCGGTAGGAAGCGTTCCTCCCTTTGCGTAAACCTCCCACTTGCCTTTTTTGGTTGCCTTTGCGTCGATGGCGAGGACCACCGCCCGGTTTCCCAAGAGCAGGGCGCATTTTTTTATTACGTTCGGATCCTCCAATGCTTTCGTGTTTATGGAGATCTTGCTCGCTCCGAGCGCCGCGATGCTTGAAGCCCTTTCAGCCGAGTCCACGCCGCCGCCGACGATAAACGGTATCGATAATTTGTCTGCAACTTCTTTTATCCAATTTTCGTTCGTTTTTCCCTTTTCCCAAGAGGCGGATATGTCAAGAAAGACCAGCTCATCGGCTCCTTCATTCATGTATTTGACGGCCAGTTTGACGGGGTCTCCCAAGGGTTTTAGATTTTGAAAGCGCTTGCCCTTTACGACAAGGCCGTCTTTTATGTCCAGGCAGGGTATCACTCTTTTTTCACGCATTTGCTGCCTCCTCAAGAAGTGTTTTTAAATTTATGCTGCCGTCGTACAAGGCTTTTCCTATGACTGCTCCAAAGATGTTGAGCTTGGCCAAAGCCCATACGTCCTTTGCGGTGCCTATGCCTCCGGCTGCGATGATATTCATTTTCGGGGCTACCTTAAGCAGTTTTTCGTAAAGTTCTAGGTCGGGACCCCTTTTTGTCCCGTCCCTTTCTACCGCCGTCACCAATACGGTCTCATATCCCAAAGTTTTCAGATGCAGGATCGCTTCATCCGGCCTGATGGGCGCCGTCTTAAGCCATCCCGACAGGGCGATAAGACCCTTTTTTACGTCCAAAGCAGGTATTATCCGGGATTTAAAGGCAGTGAGCGCCTTTTCTGGGCCTTTATCCCAGATGAGACTTGCTATCATGACTTTGTCCGCTCCCATACTTAAAGCCATCTTTACGTCCGCGGGGCTCCTTAAGCCCCCGCCATAGTGCAGGCATTGAAAGAGATCCTTCATTTTCGGGATGACGTGCACGTTGACGGGTTTTCCTTTTTTTGCGCCCTCCAAGTCTACAATATGTATGTACCGTGACCCTGCTTCGGCCAGGGCTTTTGCCACCCTTAGGGGGTCATCGCTTATAGTGGTGGATTTGCCAAAGTCACCCTGGTATAACCTCACTACTTTGTTTTCGTATATGTCGATTGCAGGATAAATCTTCATGATTCATCACACTCGTTTTATAATGCTATTTGTTTTTGTCACGTGACGATCTCTTTGGTGCTTGAAGGTCTTTCAGAAGGTTTTAAAGCCTCTCTTAAAGCTCTGCCGATTCCTTTGAAGCTTGCTTCTGCCAGGTGGTGCGAGTTGTCTACGCAGAGGGCGTGAAGGTGAAGCGTCAAGGCCGCTTCTCGGCTGAAGGCGCGCCAAAATTCCGGTATGAGCTCCGTGTCGAAGTCGCCGCACTTGGGAGTAGGAAAGGTGCCCTTCCAAACCAAACTTCCCCTTCCGCTTAAATCTAAGGCTGCTATGACGAGCGTGTCGTCCATGGGCATGGCGGCCCAACCATATCTTTCCCTGGCTTCGGCCGTCCAAAGGTCTTTTAAGGCCTTGCCTAAAACTATAGCTACGTCTTCTACGATATGGTGGTCATCAACATGTGTGTCGCCTGAGGCATTGATCTGGGCGGAAATTCCTGCGTTAAAGAAAAAAAGCTCCAGCATATGCCTTAAAAATCCCACGGGAACGTCGATTTTTATGTCTTGCTGTTTTGGGGATAAAAAAACTTTTACGCTTGTTTCCTTAGTTCTGCGAAAAGCTTCATACATCTCCGGACCTCCTGACTTGATTTTTTATGCCTTCCGTTATGTTAAGACATTCTCGCCAGTAGGAAGCGCTTCCGTATCTTCGAGAGACGAGCTTCAATGAAACGGGACATACTTCCTCTAAGACGATGAGGTCATTTGCCTCAAGGGTCTTTCCCGTTTGGGTTATGTCTACGATACAGTCGGCTATGTTGAGCTGTGGAGCAAGCTCTACCGAACCGTGAAGCTTTATTATCTCGACGCGAACGCCCTTGGAGGCGAAATGCCTTTCGGCTATGTTTGGGTATTTAGTCGCCACGCGAAGCCACATGAGCTCCTTCTCGTGGCCGTCGAACCTGGATTTTAAGCTCCAAGGCCCTGCAACCACCAACCTGCACCGTCCAAGGCCCGTATCGGCCAGCTCGAGCAAGTTAACCGATACTTCCATCAATACGTCACTTCCCGCCAAGGCCAGATCGGTGGTGCCGTAATAGACGTAAAGTGGCACGTCCATTGGTTTTGCCAGGAAAAACCTGAAATTACCCTCGTCGATGGAAAGTTCCCTTGAGGCCTTTTCTAAGTTGTTCGTGGGAACTCCCGCCGATTTTAAGACCTTGATCGCATCTTTTTGAACTCTACCCGTCGGTAGGGCTATTTTAATCATAAATATCTCCTCCAAGAAAGTCGTCCAGAAAGGTCTCGTCTCCTGAAACTAAGTCGGTAATGCTTTTTTTGTTTAAGTTCAACAGCAGATTGCAACCCCTTTTCCTGGCCAGCTCCGACACCTCGGGAGCCCTTTCGCGCCACAGGATCTCCACGCAATAGCCTAAAGATGTGATCTCCTTAGCACATGCTAAAACCGAAGCCGGTTGGCTTCCCTGCGCCCAAAGAAGTATTTTTTGTGCCTCGGTAGTAGGCTTGGTCGTGTTTAAGGCAAGCACTTCTAAGTCCAGCGCGAAGCCAACAGCTTGGCCCAACATGCCGTGGCGTTCAAGCAGCGTGTCATATCTTCCTCCTCCCCCTATGGGGATGCCCGTATCTTCAAAGTAAACGTCGAATATGGGACCGCTGTAATAATCAAGTTCTCTTACGAGCGAAAGGTCAATGACTATACAGTCCCCGTAACCCATTTTGACAAGTTCCGCGTATATGGATTTGAGCGGTTCTATCGCTTCCTCGACGCCCTTTAAGAGCCGGGAGGCCCTATAAAGTATTTCGGCGTTTCCTTTAAGCCAGGGCAATTCCTCGAAAAAAATCGACAGAGGAGAAGGGGGAAGATCTCGGGCTATCCTTGCGTATTCGTCCATCTTTCCTTCTTCCAGGCAGCCAAGCAATGACATGGCGTAAGCGCGAGGCAAATATTTGATCGCTCGCTGTATTAAAGAAACATCTCCTAGGGCGATCCCTATCTTAGGGCAGTTGAGCTTGTTGAGGTAGGCCAGCAATAAACCTATGAGTTCGACGTCTGCTCCTGCTCCTTCCCACCCTATCAGTTCGGCTCCCATTTGAAGTCTTTCCATGTTTTTGTCAGGGGATTTGGGCCTTCGATATATTCGTTCCGTGTAGCACAACCGCAAGGGCCTTTCGTGAGCCTCAAAATGAGAGGCACAATAATCTACCACGCCTAAGGTGATATCGGCCCTGAGGGCACAGGGTTCTCCGTGAAAGGAGTTTGTGACGACTAATCTGTTTTGCAAGTTCGCGTTTACCTTAGCTGTTATGGCCTCGAGCAGCTGTAGTCCTGCGGGCCAAAAAGGCTTGTATCCGTAGGGTATGAAAGTATCCATGAAGTCCTTCCTTAAATCTTCCGCAACCATGGCTACGTCGCCTCCTACGTTTCTGCATCCCCGCGGAGTTAGCTTCACTTGAAATCCCCACCTTGTGCTGTATTTTTGCAGCAAATGACACTGCAAATTAACATTTTAATATGATATTCAAACGAGGAATTGCCTGACGGCAATGATATCATGGGTTTGACCTTATGTAAAGGGGTTAAAGTTCGAAGAAAGTCGACTTTGTGGGAAGACTTTGCTATTATTTAAAAAAGTAATAGGGCGTAAAAGTTGGGAAAGGCTTGAAAAATAGACTCCGGTCAGCTGCTTTTTGTAGATTTTAAAACAGGAGGATTTTTATGTCTAAGACCTCAAAGATCAAAAGATACAGATGTGCCGATTGCGGCGCTATAAGCCTCACCTGGAGCGGCAGATGTACGGCCTGCGGCGCTTGGGGAACGCTTTTTGAAGAAGTTGAAGTCCACCAAGGGGGTCCTAGATCTGGTTTTCGCGCAAAAAAACTTAGCCTAAAAGAAGTCAGGGAAGTCCTTCGTATTTCGTCCAAGAACAGTGAGCTGGACAGGGTCTTGGGGGGAGGATGGGTTGAGGGTAGCGTAGTGCTTCTTAGCGGTGAACCCGGGGTCGGTAAATCTACATTGCTGCTTCAAAGTGCCATAGCAATTGCCTCTGAAGGAAAAAAGGTCCTTTACGTTTCGGGAGAGGAGTCTCCTTCGCAAGTTGCTTCGAGAGCCAAGCGACTGGGAGCAAAAGACGAATCTTTGTTTTTGCTTTGCACCGATGATATCGATGAGGCCTTAGATGCTGCAGGAGACGTGGAGTTTTTGTTCGTGGACAGCATACAAACCATGAGGGACAAAAATGAAAACGGCTGGCCCGGAAGTCCCTTGCAGGTTAGAGTCACGGCTCAAAAGTGCATTGAATTGGCTAAAACTAGGGACGTACCGGTTGTGATGGTGGGCCACATTACCAAAAGCGGCCAGATAGCCGGGCCCAAGCTTTTAGAGCACATGGTGGACGTCGTATTGTTTTTTGAGGGCGATAAAACTTCGCGCTACAGGATTCTCAGGCCTGAAAAGAACAGGTTTGCAAGCTCCGACGAGATTGGAATATTTGAGATGACGGATGGCGGTTTGGTGCCCGTCTTCGACCCTAGCAAGATGTTTTGGAGTGAAACTCCCATTGCTGAGGCCGGCGTCGCGATGGGGATGGTACTTGAAGGATCGAGGCCTTTGGTGGCAGAATTTCAAGCCCTGGCCTGCTCAACGCCATTTATGTATCCTAAACGCACATCTCGAGGCATAGACGTCAACAAATTACACCTTCTTTTGGCTGTGCTGGAAAAAAGAGCGGGGCTTAGCGCGAGAAATTTTGACGTCTACGTCAACGTCGTGGGAGGCCTTACGACGAAAGATCCAGGGGTTGATTTGGCCCTTTCTATGGCCATAGCTTCATCGATCATAGATCGCCCGATACCTCCGGATGTATGTTTCATAGGCGAGGTGGGATTGGCTGGTGAAGTAAGACCAGTGGCACGGTCTTCTCTGAGGATGAGGGAAGCCGAGAGAATGGGCTTTAAAAAAATTGTCATGAGCAGGTATGAAAGAGTAGGAAAAAGCGGCAGTATAAGGCAAACAGGCGTTGAAAGCCTGAAAGAGGCGGTGAGGATGATGTTTCCATGAAACGCTTATTGTGTTTGCTTTTGTTGGTCGTCGCGTTACTTGCTTGTCAAGCCGGGGCTGCCGAAAAAAGCGCTTTGGTGATGGTTGTGCCCTTGGATGGTACCGTTGGGACCGTAATGGAGACCTACGTTATAGACGTGTTAAATCGCGCTGCAGAGGAGGCTTATCTGGTTGTCTTTGAACTTGATACTCCGGGAGGACTCGTTACGTCAATGACGGAGATAACCAAGCAAATAACGCAGGCTCGGGTTCCGGTGGTCCTGTGGGTTTACCCCAGCGGTGCCAGGGCTGCTTCTGCCGGTGCTTTTTTGGTAATGTCCGCTCACGTTGCTGCCATGGCGCCGGGTACCCGCATGGGAGCTGCTCACCCCGTGCTTGCCTCAGGTGGTGATGTTGATGATACGATGGGAGAAAAAATAACTAACGACCTTGCAGCGCAGATGCGCTCCCTTGCGAGTGCCAGGGGAAGAAACACCCATGTTGCTGAAAAGATGGTTACGGAAAGCCTTTCTTTGACGGCTGAGGAGGCGCTGAAAGCAGGCGTCATAGACTGCGTCGCAGCAGATCTAGAAAGCTTGATGGCCGCGATTGACGGGCGCACCGTAAACCTGGCAACAGGAGACGTTACTTTGGACTTGTCCAATTACAAGGTGTTTTACGAGGAAATGCCGGCACGCTTAAGAGCTCTGGAGTTCATCTCTCGTCCTGATGTAGCTTACCTGCTTTTGGTCCTGGGTATATACGCCATAATATTTGAGGTTCTTTCGCCCGGCGGGTTTGTAATGGGTGCGGCCGGAGCGATCATGGTGTTGCTGGGGGCTTATGGCTTGAGGATGCTGCCCTTAAACTGGGCCGGGGTCATCTTGCTCGTCGCGGGAATCATCGTCATGGTGCTTGATCTGTTTATAGGCGGCATAGGAATTTTAAGTGCCTTCGGAGCTGTGGCTCTTATCGTGGGTAGCCTCATAATATATAGGGCGCCGGGGGGTGAGCTCTTGAGGTTTTCTATGACGTTTTTGGCGGGTGCAATCATAGTTTTGTCCCTTTTCTTTGCCGTGGCAGCTTGGGCAGTTTTAAGGGCCATGAAGCGTAAGGTGGCTTCTGGCCGGGAAGAACTTGTGGGAATGACGGGTAAGGTCGTTCAGGATTTAAACCCAGAGGGCACGGTCTTTTGTCGCGGAGAATATTGGAAGGCCAAAAGCACCGACGGCAGCCTTATAGGCAAGGACGAATGGGTAGTGGTTGAATCCGTCGACGGCTTTGTATTGAAAGTCAAAAGGAATGACGGAGGGAGGAACGAAGATGTTAGACGCAATATTTGAGGCGATATTCAGCCTGGGAGGTTATCTGGGCGCGGTAATCATAATTATCTTAATCCTTACTTCGGCGATTAAGATAATCCCGGAATATCAGAGAGGTGTCGTCTTCAGGCTGGGAAGGGTTATGGATCCCAAAGGACCTGGGATCATAGTCATAATTCCGATAGTCGATAAATTGGTGAGGGTTGACCTTCGCGTGTTTACCATAGATGTCCCGGTGCAGGAAGTTATAACGAGGGATAACGTTCCCATAAGGGTGAACGCAGTCGTATATTTCCGAGTAATGGATCCGATCAAGTCCGTTGTGGCCGTCGAAAACTACATCATGGCCACCAGTTTGCTGTCTCAGACAACTTTGAGGTCCGTGGTTGGGGGATCCGAGTTGGATGAAGTTTTGTCCGAAAGGGAGAGGATCAACGTAGAGCTTCAGCGAATCATAGACGAGAGGACCGATCCCTGGGGCATCAAGGTGTCCGCCGTCGAGGTAAAAGAGCTTGAATTGCCCGATAACATGAAACGCGCTCTGGCCAAACAGGCCGAGGCCGAGCGAGAACGCAGGGCCAAGATAATAAACGCAGAAGGCGAATTTCAGGCCGCGGAAACGTTGTCACAGGCAGCGAAGTTGATGGAAGTTTCTCCAATTACTTTACAGTTGCGCTATTTGCAAACTTTAAAGGAAATGTCGAGCGAAAGAAATGCTACTATAATAGTTCCCTTCCCTGTTGAATTTTTGAATGCCTTTTCCAAGGGAGGCGCAAAAGAAAGTAAAAACAAGGATGAGCGTGAAGTTTAAGTATCCTGAAATTTGAGATCTTGATGTATAATTGTGCTCAGTTTCGCGTTAGAGGAGGTCGAAGATATGCCTTACGATTTTGCTGCTATCGAAGCTAAATGGCAAGAAAAGTGGGAAAGTGAGGGTACCTTTTACGTTAACCCCGATGAGAGTAAGCCTAAATTTTATTGTTTAGAGATGTTTCCGTACCCAAGTGGGGCTTTGCATATGGGTCATTTGAGAAACTATTCCATCGGTGATCTGATGGCCAGGTTCTTGACGATGCGAGGATACAACGTCCTTCATCCTATGGGATTTGACGCCTTTGGCCTTCCTGCGGAAAACGCTGCCATTAAGTATGGAGTGCATCCCTACGAATGGACGTGGAACAACATCGAGAAGATGACGGAGCAATTGAAGAACATGGGATGCAGCTACGATTGGAGGAGGCGAATAACTACTTGTCACCCCAGTTACTACCGTTGGAATCAGTGGTTTTTCCTGAAACTTTACGAGAAAGGATTGGCTTACAGGGCAGAATCTCCAATCAATTGGTGTCCCAGCTGTCGGACCGTGCTTGCTAACGAGCAGGTCATTGAGGGCGGTCACTGCTGGAGATGTGGGAGCGAGGTAACCAAAAGAAAGCTTGAGCAATGGTTTTTTGCCACGACGAAATATGCCCAGGAGCTGTTGGATAGCTTAGACGACCTTCCGGGGTGGCCGGAAAATGTCAAGATAATGCAAAGAAATTGGATAGGGCGCTCCGAGGGCGTGAGGCTTAAATTTGAAGTCCCCGAGCTAGAAGAAACGCTCGAGACATTCACCACCAGGGTAGATACCATATTTGGAGTGACCTATATCGCCCTTTCTCCGGAGCATCCTTTGGTGTCAAAGATCATGGCCTTGAGCCCCCACGAGGATGCTGTAGGATCCTTTGTCCAAAGGGTCACAAACACGAACGTCACATCTGCGCGCTTGCAAGAGACGGAGAAGGAAGGCGTTTTTACCGGGTTTTACGCGATAAACCCCGCTAACGGAAAATCTGTTCCCCTTTGGATAGCTAATTATGTTCTCATGGAGTACGGCACGGGGGCGGTGATGGGAGTTCCTGCGCATGATCAGAGGGATTTCGAGTTTGCTCAAAAGTATGGCATCCCCATAATATGGGTTGTGCGACCGGTTGACGGGGATATTGAAGATATGACGCGTGCCTTTGAGGAAGAAGGCTTGTCTTGCAATTCAGGACAGTTCGACGGTCTCACGACCAGCGAAGCCCTAGAAGCGATGGCCAACTGGGCCGAGGAAAATGGCTTTGGCAAAAAGGAAGTCCAGTACAGGCTTCGCGATTGGCTGGTGTCTCGTCAGCGTTATTGGGGAACGCCCATTCCGGTCGTTTACTGTGATCGCTGCGGCATCGTGGCCATTCCTGAAGAAGACCTTCCCGTCATCCTTCCAACGGATGTCGAAATGCCCAAGGAGGGCAGCAGTCCCTTGCCCCATTTGGAGGAATGGATCAATACGACATGTCCCAAGTGCGGTGGGCCTGCTAGGAGGGAGAGCGATACCCTTGATACTTTCGTATGTTCGTCTTGGTATTTCTTGAGATTTTGTTCTCCTTGGTGCGACGATAAACCCTTTGATGACGAGGTGCACTATTGGATGCCCGTAGATCAGTACATAGGAGGCATTGAGCATGCCTGCCTGCACTTAATATACTCGCGCTTTTTTACCAAGGTTTTGGCAGACATGGGATTGGTTAGCTTCAGGGAGCCATTTATCAACCTGCTCACGCAGGGCATGGTGATAAAAGATGGTGCAAAGATGTCAAAGTCCAGGGGAAATGTTGTCGACCCGGATGACATAATCAAGCGCTATGGAGCCGATACGGCACGGCTTTTTATACTTTTTGCCTCTCCACCGGACAAGGACTTGGAGTGGTCCGATCGGGGCGTTGAAGGTGCACATAGGTTCTTGTCGAGACTATGGCGTTACATGGAGGAAAACATTGAAAGCTTAAACAATGCCGATCCCACGCCCATTGCCATGGATTCATTGGTTGAGCCCGATAAGAGAAACTTAAAACGAAGGATTCATAAGACAATAGAACTTGTGACCAGGGATATAGAAGTAGAAAGGCAGTTTAACACGGCAGTTGCCAGGTTTATGGAGCTATTCAATGAGATGAACTCCTACGAGCCTAAGGACGAGACTGATTGGTCCCTCTTGCGCGAGGCTGCGGAAACTCTGGTGGT
This sequence comes from Acetomicrobium mobile, assembly GCF_937920065.1. Lineage (NCBI taxonomy): Bacteria > Thermotogati > Synergistota > Synergistia > Synergistales > Acetomicrobiaceae > Acetomicrobium > Acetomicrobium mobile. The sequence continues at coordinate 47,801 of NZ_CALETC010000067.1, read as the reverse complement.
ATGTCTTTCTCCCTTCGTGCCCCACATTTGCGAGGAGCTTTGGGATATGTTGGGACATAAAGGTATGGTCGCAAAGCAGTCATGGCCCGAGGTTGATCCGGAAGCCTTAAAGGAAGACGAGATCACCATAGTTGTACAGATAAATGGAAAGGTTCGCGAAAGGCTCGTCCTTCCTGCCGGGTTGTCCGAGGATGAGATGGTGAGAAGGGTATTTGAGGATCCGAAGGTTCAAAGGAGGATAGAGGGGCTGGATGTGGTAAAGACCATAGTGGTACCCGACAAGTTGATAAATCTGGTGGTGAAGCGTTAGTGCCTCATTTTGTTGCGGTGGAATTGGGCTCGCCTCACCAACGAAGTGTAGTAACGCACGTCCTGGAGAAGATAAAGGCCCATGGTTACGAACTGGCGGGCAAGCTTGACGGATCGATGACATGGGATGAGCTTCTTGCCATGACTTCTACGCGGGGCCTTTTTATGGACCGGTTGGCTTATCTTGTTGACGATGCCGAGGCCTTAGGGCCATTCCCAAGCAAGTTCGAGGGCTGGCTTGAAGGAAAGGGCGCCTTAAATGTGGTTTTACTTGTATATGGGAACAGGTGCAACGCCTTTCCAAAGAAAATGATGGAGAAGGTGACATTAATCCCGTCCAGGAAGCCGCCTCACCGCAAAAAAGATCGCATCAAGCATATCATGGATATGGCGGCGGAAAAAGGCATGACTATGACACAGGAAGCAGCCATTTTGCTCGATGAATGGATCGAAGATCCTGAAGAGATGGCCACTGAGATCGAAAAGCTTCTCTTGGCTGAGAGTAAGACCGTAACTTTGGATCTCGTAAAGGAATTGTCAAAGGATGAAGGATCGCGCGCGCTGTTTCGTCTCTTGGATGACCTGTGTTTTAAAGACGAAAAAGCTGTGATACTTGCCCTAAAGCAAGTACAAAAAGGTGCGGAACTTCTGATGGTCATTGCAGCCATCTACAACAGGCTTCGATTGGCTTCTTTCTTGGCTTCCTTCGGAGAAAAATCCTTGGATGCTTTGGGTGCGAGGTTTTACCAAAGCAAGATGGCTCGGGTTGCGGCGAAACTTTACGATAAAAAAACTCTTTGGAAGGCTGTTGCATCCTTGGCATTGCTGTCGGGAGCGGAAAAAATGGGGATGGGAAGAGGCTGGTTGGGCCTGGAGTTGATCCTTTTGGAGATGATCCGGACCCAACCTCCTTTTTCCCATCAGTCGTTTTCCTGAGTGGGGGGTTTTATCTCGGGTGTTTCCTTGAGGTTGGCAATCAATCTGGCAAGCCTGGCTTTGCGTCGAGCAGCTGTGTTTTTGTGTATGACTCCCTTAATGACTGCTTTATCGATGACGGATTGAGCCTCGTTGAAAAGCTGGACTGCCAGGTCTAAATTTTTCTCCTCGACTGCCGCAGCGACTTTCTTCACGGCAGTTTTGGTCCTTGTCTTCCAGGCGCGATTATACATCCTGTCTCTTTCTCCAACGCGTATCCTTTTGGTTGCCGACTTTGTATTGGGCATCTTTTGTTATTCACCTCCCCGTCGATCCTATTCAAGCGCTGCTCATTCTACCATGGTTTTATGTCTCAAGGCAACATTTTTGCCCTTGACGATATATTTTAATCTAAGGCGCGTTTTTCTAAAAAGTGTGTGCAAGCTTGGGGGTTGAAGCATGATTCATATTGGTGATGATGAAAGAGGGTCCAAGGTGTTGGACTTCATAAGAAACTTGACGTCCGCCTGCTTCGTGATTGCTGCCGCAGCAGGAATTTATTTGAGCATAAGGGGATATCCGTGGGGTCAATTGATAAGCGCCGTAGGGGTATCGGGTGGCGTTGGAATATTTACGAACATATTGGCGGTCAAGATGCTTTTTCGTCCAATGTATATCCCCTTAATTGGCATAGCTGTCCCGGGAAGCGGCGTCATAGCAAAAAACAGGGAACGCATACTCAACACCTTTGCCGACGAGCTGAGAAACAGGCTCCTCACGCCCGAAGCTTTAAGGCAAGCCGTGAGCGACGAGACCCTATTTCAGTCGGTAAGTCCAGTACTTCAAAGAGAGGTAATGCGGCTTTATTTGAGAAAAGACAACCTGAGGGCGTTGCTTAAGGTTCTTGAAGAACCTCTGACCGATTTCTTTGACAGCCCTGGATTTGAGCAAATGGTAAGAGAAAGGTTGATCGAGGTTGAGCAATCCCACTTTATACTTTCCTTAGCCTCCAAGGTAGGCTTGTTTCGAGTGGAGAATTTGACGCGATGGATAGTTTCTCTCGTCAAGGACAGATGGAGGTATTTTTTGCAGGGAGAAGAGGGGCTAAAAGAAATTCAAAGACAAGTAGCTGCCATGCTTTCTAAGATATCATGGGAAGAAGAAGAAGTGTTAAATATTTTTAGGGAAACCTTTGAAAGGATTATTCAAAAGGTGCTGACAAAGATAGACCTTGGGGAATTAGCCAAAAGATCCTTAGGTGAGGTGGAAGAAGGAGACGTCGAACTTTACCTCGAGAAGTTGGCACACAGATATCTGTTTTGGATCGAAATGTGGGGCGGCATAGTTGGTTCGCTGATAGGCTTATGCATGGGGATTTGGTTCGTCCTTTAAAACCTTTTTTCTTGGATCCCACGAAACAAGGTGTTGCTACCCGAACGCCGCTTATGATATAGTATCCTGGCTCCTTTATTGGTAAAGTTTCGTATAATTTCTTAGTGTCGAGATTGGAGGTGCTGTACGTGCCCAAGAGGACCTTGCAACCACATGTCAGGCCTCGCAAGCGCAAAATGGGGTTTCTGGCTCGTTCCAGTTCTCCAAGCGGCCGACGCATTCTTCGCAACAGGAGGCGCAAAGGACGTCAAAGGTTGACAGTTTAAGGGCGATGTCTTTTGGTTATCCAAAATCAGCTAGGTTGCGTCGCAGGGAAGAGTTTAATTACGTGTTTAGTAGGGGCAAAAAGGCTCGCGGCAAATACGTCAAGGTGTTATATGTCGCATCTCCTGACGGGGAAACTCGCATCGGCGTTGCCGTTGGGAAAAAACAAGCCAAGTCGTGGGCGCGAAACAGGGGTAGACGCATGCTTAAGGAAGCAGCGAGGCGTCTCCTGCCCTGGTTAAAAGAGGGATATTGGATAGTATTTTTACTCTCAACTTCAGGTTTGGAAAAGGGAGCGCGAGAGATCTATTTTGATATGGCAAGTTTGTGTAAGCAAGAAGGCCTCATGCGGATAGAATGGCCAGGCATCGATTTTACCCCATGGGAGAATAAGGACGAAAAAAATGGGTAAAGCATCTGCTTTATCTGTAAAAATGCTGATAGGCTTGATCAAGTTTTATCAGCATTTCATATCGCCCTTGTTGGGGCGGAACTGTCGTTATTACCCGACGTGTTCTCAATACGCCATTGAAGCGGTCGAACGGTGGGGTATAATTCGAGGGGGCTGGTTGGCCGCAAAGAGGTTATGTCGTTGTGGTCCATGGCAGCCGGGAGGATATGATCCCGTTCCCGGAACAGATCGAGAAACAGGGTAGGTGAAAATATTGGGTTCTTTGTGGCAATTGGGTACTGATTTGCTTTTGGGAGTGCTTAACTTCTTTTATAGTATCAGTCATTCTTATGGAGTAGCTATAATACTTCTAACCATCTTGATAAGAGTGCTGCTGTACCCTCTCTCGCACAAGCAGCTCGTCAGCATGAAGAAAATGCAGCAGATTCAGCCTCGTATTATTACTTTGCAGGAAAAGTATAAAGATGACAAGCAAAAATTAAACCAAGAGATAATGAAGCTTTACAGGGAATACGGGGTTAATCCTGCCGCGGGTTGCTTGCCCTTGTTGGTGCAGTTGCCGATTTTGATCCTTCTTTTTAGGGTGATAATGAATTACGACTTTGGAGGCGAGTTTTTCCTTGGCATATCGCTGGAACATTCTCTTTTGGCACTGTTGGGTCAAGCCTTAGGTTCAACGGCCCCCAAGGTCGGCATAACGACAGTTATAAATGCCATTTCTTCAAACCCGGCAGGTCTTTTGAACTTCAGCGTGTACGGAGGGACGCTGATTCTTTGGCTTGGTATAGGCTTTGTCATGTGGTTTCAACAAAGGATAACTGCCGGAGCTGCCGCTACCGAGCAAGCTGCCTTTATGGGTTGGTTCATGCCTCTGTTTATGATGTTTATATGCCTCAATCTTCCCGGAGGTGTTATGCTGTATTGGGGAGTGTCTTCCTTGATAGGCGTGGTGCAGCAGGTGTGGGTGCAGCGTAAAACTTCTGATGAGGCGACCAAGAAACCCGCCTTGTACAAGGAGAAACCGCGATCGGCCGAAAAATCAAAGGACATTTAGAGAAAGGTGGGGCGATTATCCCTTGAGCGAAAAGGAAGTTATTGTCGTGGAAGCTTCTTCCCTGGAGGAAGCAAAAATGATTGCTGCGCAGGAGTGGGGAATAAGCTCGAGCGATGTGATCGTAAACTTGTTGGAGGAGGAAAAAAAGCTTTTTGGCATTTTGGGCAAGCGCTTGAAAGTGGAAGCCAGGCCCGCCTGCTCTCTGGGTTTGCTAAGGGCGCGAAAAATACTATCAGAGTTGCTGGAAAAGATGGATTTAAATGTGTCTTTGTCCCTGAAGGATGACCACACTATAAATATAAGCGGCGACGATGTGGGCATCGCCATCGGAAGGTATGGCGAGACCTTGATGGCCTTGGAACGCTTGGTTAACCTTATGCTCAATCGAAGCGCTGGAGTAAATTTTAGAGTGCGCTTGGATAGCAATGGCTATCGCGATAGGCGGGAAGAAAGCATCAGGCGGATAGCTGCATCCGCTGCAAAAAAAGCTATTGACAAAAACAAGCCTGTAGGGCTTCAACCCATGTCAAACTGGGAGCGAAGGATCGTTCATATGACGTTGCAGTCAATGGATGGCGTAGAAACGCGTTCGGTGGGGCAAGAGCCCCGCAGACGTGTGTTAGTTTGTCCGAAGCCAACTGCGAAGGTTAGAAAAGAAGGCGCCAGAAGAGATTAAAGCAGAATTTAATAGAGCAAGAGGTGCTTGCGTCGCTTTAGTTGTGATGTTAATATTGACACATACCCTCGACTAGGTGGTTCGGTTAACGTCCTTCTTGGTCAAGGGATTTTTTTGACGAGGTGATTGTGTGATGGAAGAGTGGAAGCAGAAGATTATCGAGGAGTACAGAATTCACAGCGCCGACACGGGTTCGCCCGAAGTGCAGGTAGCTATTCTTACTTATCGCATTCGCTACCTTACAGAGCACTTGAAGGTCCATAAAAAGGACTTTCACTCAAGAAGAGGGCTGCTCAAAATGGTGGGAAAAAGAAGAAAGCTCCTTAAATACCTGCAGGAGAAAGATTTTAACAGGTATAAAACTTTAATCGAAAAATTAGGACTGCGTCGTTAAAGATGGAGAATTTGATGGAAAATTTAATGAGGAGAAATTGCATGCGTTTTGAGATAGAGGTAGGAGGGGCTGCGTTCGCTTTCTCGACGGGATATCTTGCTAAGCAGGCTAACGGTGCTGTTTATGCTCGTCATGGCGATACGGCCGTTTTGGTTACATCGTGCATGGAAGATACGCCGCGAGAGGATGTGGACTTTTTCCCGCTGCTCGTAGATTACGAAGAGCGTTTCTACGCTGCTGGAAAGATACCTGGCGGTTTCATAAAGCGGGAGGGAAAGCCCTCCGATGCGGCCATCTTGAGCGCCAGGCTCATAGACAGGTCAATAAGATCGCTATTTCCTGAGCACATGAAAAATGACGTTCATGTTGTCGCTACAGTATTGTCGGTGGATCAGGCTAACCCCCCTGATATTTTGGCCATAAACGCAGCTTCGGTGGCGCTCGTCATTTCTGACATACCATGGAATGGTCCGGTCGGGGCTGTTCGCATTGGCTATATAGACGGACGTTTAGCTGTAAACCCACAGGAAGAAGACATGCTAAGAAGCGAGCTCGACCTAGTGGTGGCCGGTCACAAGGAAGGAATTACCATGGTCGAAGGCGGTGCCAACGAGGTGTCGGAAGAGGTATTGATCGATGCATTGGAATTGGCTCAGCAGGAAATTAAACGTTTTGTGGATTTTCAGTTAAAAATGAAAGAAGAGGTCGGAAAGGCCAAGTACGAATTGCCCGCTCCATTAAAGGTGCAGGAAATAGAGGAATTCGTGGAGACAAAGCTTTATGGCGAAATATACGAAGCCGTTAAAATACATGCCAAGAAAGAACGCAGCAACGCCATTAAGGCCATAGAAGAAAAAGCATGGGAAGAGTTTAAAGAGACCTACCCCGAACATGAGGGTTACATTTCTGAAGTCGTGACGAAATTCGTCAAAAAGGCAATGCGGTCTCTCATTCTGGACGAAGGAATGAGGGCAGATGGCAGGGCCATGGATGAGCTCAGGCCCATCACGTGCGAAGTTGGCTTTTTGCCCAGAGTTCATGGCTCTGCGGTGTTTACCAGAGGCGAAACGCAGGCACTGGTGGCCACGACGCTTGGAATGTTTGGCGAGGACGAACAGATATTAGACGGGCTTAAGCTGGATGAACCGCCAAAGCTCTTCATGTTGCACTATAACTTTCCGCCCTTTTCCGTTGGAGAGGTTAGGCCCATGCGTGGACCCGGCAGGCGCGAGATCGGACATGGCGCTCTTGCCGAGAGAGCGGTAAAACCTCTAATTCCGCCTGAATCCGAGTTTCCCTACATAATAAGAGTTGTATCCGACATTTTAGAGTCCAACGGCTCGAGTTCCATGGCAAGCGTTTGTGGAGCTTCCATGTCCCTCATGGATGCCGGTGTCCCAATCAAAAAAAGCGTAGCCGGAATTGCCATGGGGTTGATAAAAGAAGAAGAAAAGTGTGCCATCTTGACCGATATTCAGGGGCTTGAGGATCATTACGGCGATATGGATTTTAAGGTGGCGGGAACTTGTGACGGCGTTACGGCGCTCCAGATGGATAATAAGGCGGGCGGGATTACTAGGGAAATATTGGTCCAAGCCTTAGGACAAGCCAAAAGGGGAAGACTTCAAATTTTGGAGATAATGGACAGTGTCATCGAGCGGCCAAGAGATGAGCTGTCTCAATATGCCCCGCGCATATATACGATGAACATTGATCCCGAAAAGATCAGAGACGTCATAGGGCCCGGTGGCAAGACGATCAGAAGTATCGTCCAAAAAACGGGCGTCAAGATCGATATCGAAGACGAGGGCATCGCGTACATTGCTGCTTCATCCGAAGCTGCAGCAAATGAGGCCATGTCCATAATCAAGTCCTTGACGAAGGAAGTTGAGCCCGGAGAGGTGTACATCGGCAAGGTGACGAGGTTGGTGAACTTTGGGGCCTTCGTCGAATTGCTTCCGGGTAAAGAAGGATTGCTTCACATAAGTGAGGTCAGCTCCGCTCATGTGCCAAAGATTGAGGACTTTTTCAAGGTGGGTGACCCTGTTTTGGTGGTGGTCAAGGAGATCGACGAGCTCGGTCGAGTAAATTTGAGCAGGAGAAAGATCTTGGAAAGGCCGGACGATTTCCCCTTGAGCCCCGAGATGTTAGCCTTTTTAGAGGAAGAAAAAAAGAGGGATTCTTCTTTGAACAAGAATTTGCCAAAGAAGAGAGAGACAGAAAGAGGCCGTCGCCCCAGACCGAAAAGGGAGTAACCATGAAAGTTAATCAAGTAAAGGTGAAAATCCTCAGAAAGGGCAATGCCTTAGAATTTGACATTCCTGCTTATATGACTCCTTCATCTTCCGGAGTTGACTTGAGGGCAGCCGAGGAAAAACGTCTCGAGCCCGGCTGTTGGGCTATCGTGGGGACAGGGCTTTACCTTGAAATTCCTTCTGGCTTCGAGGCCCAGATAAGACCTCGCAGCGGTCTTGCCTTAAAACACGGCGTAACCGTATTGAACGCTCCCGGTACCATCGATGCCGACTACAGAGGAGAGGTAGGCGTGATCTTGATAAACTTGGGCAAAAAACCCTTCGAGGTCAAGGCGGGCGATCGCATCGCGCAATTGGTGGTCTCGGCCGTTTCGAGGGCTGAATTCGAAGAAGTTGGTGATCTAAGCGAAACGAGTCGAGGTGCCGGAGGTTTTGGCAGTACGGGTCTTAAATAAGAAGGTCAACCCTTGCAAATTGTTAGGGAGATCAAAACACTTTGAGAAAGACTTCTAACAAGGTTCTTTTGGCCCTTTTTAACATAATAGGTGATGTAGAAGGAAAAGCCTTTTTGGATCTTTTTTCAGGCAGCGGGCAAATTGCTGAAGAGGCGTGGAAAAGGGGCGCAAGGCCTGTCGTGGCAGTCGAAAGCGACCGCATGTTATGTACCAAACTGCGAAGATTGGCTGAGGACAAAGAGAGCTTTGAGGTTTTCTGCATGGACGTGAGGCGAGCCTTGCCGAGCCTTTCAAAGCGAGGATATAAATTTTCTTTAATCTTCGCCGACCCACCTTACGAACATGGTTGGATAAAAAGACTGCTGTTGCTTTTAGCCAAATATGAAGCTCTTTTGATGCACGATGCGTTGTTGGTGTTTGAGCGATCAAGGAGGGAAAAATTGCCCTTGCATTGCAAGGCCTGGAAGCTGCTTAAGGAAAGATCTTATGGAGATACGGTATTGTCCTTATTTAAGTTGGATTTAGGACCCCGAGCGGAGGTGGAATAGTCTTGCTCAAAGCCGTTTATCCCGGTTCTTTTGATCCCATCACCAACGGACACTTATATGTCGCTGAAAGGGCGGCCGCATTGTTTGACGAGTTAATATTGGCCGTATTGATTAATCCTCAAAAGAGATCTACATTTACCGTTGAAGAGAGAAAAACCATGGCTCGTGAGGCTTTGAGCCATGTCTCCAACGTTAGGGTCAAAAGCTTTGAAGGCCTTTTGGTGGACTTTATGAGGCGGGAACGTTGCCGTGTTATCGTGAGGGGAATGAGGGCGTTGTCCGATTTTGAATACGAATTCCAGATGGCCCTCATGAACCGTGAGCTGGCACCCGAGATTGAGACAATATTCATCGTGACGGATGCTCAATATTCCTACCTTTCAAGCAGTGCCGTAAAGGAGGTCTTTCAGTTCGGAGGCTCAATCCAGGGAATGGTACCTCCAGGGGTGTATAGGAGGCTAAGGGAAAGGTTTCCCCCAAAAGATCTCATGTGACGACGGGCTTTTGGCGGATTTCCTTTCTTCTTTGAGGATTTGAACAAAGGATTTCCCAAAGTTCCGAGGCCCTATACTCTAAAGCCATTATGGTTTCGCCGTAAGGTGACGGTAGGGTTTTGAATCTACTCAAGACCGGGAGTTTAGCTTCGGTTTTCATTTTTTTTAGAAGCGTACGCCCTTTATCGTCGAAGCCTAAAATTCGAATGTAGGGGACGGATAGCCTTTGAACCGCCTTGTTGGTCCAGTGATCATAGGAAAGCAAAATATGCATTAAGTGGCGTTGTACCCGAGACTTTGGATATCTTTTGGTAGCTATCATGTCGATCAGTTCTTGCCAGTTACGTGCCTCCTTGGCGGCCTTAATGATCCTATTTTCGATGCCCTCACTAACTTCCGCATAATTTGCGAGCTTGCCCGGTGAGTCCCTCAGGCAGGAGGTCACCACTACCTTAAATAGCAAGTCGTCGTTTATGGCGCATCTTCCTTCTTTCATGGCCTTTTTCAAGATCGAAAAGGTCTCACTGGGAACGAAAGGAAGGATCTCTTCGATGTCTTTTGCTCTGATCGCTTCCCTTATCGCTGTCGCGCTTGCTATATCTGACAATGCCTCGTCCAGATATCCTTTGCCTATCCTTTTTATGGGTACGGGAATCAAGGGATACTTTTTTTGGGCGATCCTCATCATATAACCTACGGCCAAGATGTTGTTTGAGCATGAAAGCAGCCTTCCTGCACCCGGTATAAGTTCGTCCAAGGCTCGCGAGCGAGCTTCTGCGAAGGAGTAGCCCTTATTTAGGTAATTACGAAGTTTTTTCTTGAAAGAAAGGGGTTCCTCGATTAATATATCGATGGTTCCTTTAAGTGAATGGAAGTACGTTTCTTCCATTCCAAAGGAGATATGCGTGACCATGCCCGTGCCGGCAAGCAGATCGACTCCGGCAGAACAAAAGATGCCTGCGTTGTGGCATGAGAAGGCCGAGGGAATTTCTATTACCAGGTTTGCGCCCTGCGTCAAAGCCATCTTTGCGCGCTCCCATTTGTCCACTATGGAGGGCTTTCCTCTCTGGACAAAATTGGACGAGAGTGAAACGACGACGCAGCTTGCCTTAGTGATCTCCAGGGCTTTGTTTATGTGGTAGAGATGTCCATTATGGAAGGGGTTGTATTCGGCTATTATCCCTAAAACGGTTTCTTTCATCGAATCGACCTCTTTATCATTAATAATTTTTTAGGGGGGTTCTGTAAAGTGAAAATTTTGGTGCTTAATTGCGGTAGTTCTTCGCTGAAATATCAGTTATTCGATATGCCTAAAGAGATGGTGACGGCAAAGGGCTTGGTCGAAAGGATTGGCATCGAGGGCTCGAGGATCAAGCACACTAAAGTGGGATCAAATGCCGTTGTAAAGGACGTCGATATCGCAAATCACAAAGTTGCCCTTAAATACGTCGTCGATCTACTTTTAGACGAGAACAATGGAGTCTTAGAAAATTTGAGCGAATTGGCCGCGGCAGGGCATAGGGTCGTTCACGGCGGAGAAAAGTTCGCTTCTTCAGTGGTCATAGATGACGAGGTAATTGAAGCCATAGAAGAATGCGTTCCCCTTGCCCCCTTACATAATCCGGCGAACCTCATGGGTATAAGGGCGATGAAAGAACTTCTCCCTGATTTGCCGCAGATTGCCGTCTTCGATACTGCCTTTCACCAGACAATGCCGCCTAAGGCTTATATATATGGCCTCCCCTATCGATATTATACGACCTATAAGGGGCGTAGATACGGATTTCACGGCACTAGCCATTATTATGTAGCTCATAGGGCTGCACAGCTTTTAGAAAAGCCAATAGAAGACCTCAAAATCGTTACCTGTCATTTGGGGAACGGAAGCTCGATAACAGCCGTTGATGGTGGCGTCTCCGTCGACACTTCCTTGGGTTTTGGCACTGTTCCAGGCGTCATAATGGGCACTAGGAGTGGCAATGTTGATCCAACGCTTATACTTCATATTATGGAACAGGAAGGGTTAAATCCTGCCCAGATGAGCCACGTTTTGCATAAGGAAAGCGGCTTTTGGGGCTTAACTGGCATAAGCAGCGATCTGCGTGATATAGAGGAAGCCATGGAAAAAGGAAATGAACGGGCTACTTTGGTCGTGGAGATATTGGCTTATGGCATTGCAAAGTTCATCGGTGCTTACGCGGCGGCGATGAAGGGGTTGGATGCGATCGTATTTACTGCAGGAATAGGGGAAAATAGCGCCCTTATAAGGAACAAGGTCTGCGATTATCTCGGTTTTTTGGGAGTGCATTGCGATCCAGGTAAAAACGATGAGATGACGGGTGGCAAAGAAGGAGATATCAGTAAAGACGATTCGTCCGTGAAGGTGCTGGTGGTTCCGACCAACGAAGAGCTGGTGATCGCCAAAGACACTTATCAGTTGGTCAGCCAAAGTTAGCTTAGGATAACATATAAATTTTTCTTAGGGGGCAAGGTATTTTGTATCATAGGTTCGATTTGCATTACCTCTTGAACCTTGAAGAAGTGAAAAAAGAAGAAATTTACAACGCCTCTTGTTCGTTCAGGCGTCCTGATGGCATCGTCGATTACTGGGGACAGGAATATCTTCTGAAATTTCCTTTAGATTTTGAGATATGTGCCTATTGGGCCAACGAGGACCTAAAGCTCGATATGGGCCTTTCTTTTAAGGTTGAGGTTGCCTGTGCTAGGTGTCTTAAGCCTGTTTTGCTCGATATTTCGGGACAATACAATTACATCTACACTTTGCGACCTCCGAACTTAGAGCCCGATCATCAGTTGTCGAAAGAAGAGATGTCCATGGTCCATATGGATTTTTGGCCCACTAGTCTTGACTTAGCACCTCAATTATGGGAAAGTATTATCTTGTCTTTGCCGTCGATTGCTTTGTGCTCGCCGAATTGTCGGGGTTTGTGTCCCCATTGCGGCAGGGACTTAAACGAGGAATCCTGTAGTTGTGCTTCCATGGAGGTTGATCCTCGCTTGGAAGTGTTAAAGAAAGCGATGGCGATGTTAGGCGATTCGGAAAGGGGGAAGAAAAGTCATGGCCGTTCCAAAAAGAAGGGTCTCTCACGCAAGGGCCGCTAGGCGACATGCCCAGTGGATTAAAAGATTAAAAGGGTCCGAGCTCACTACATGTCCTCATTGCTCTGAAGTTGTGATGACTTATAGGGCATGCCCCGAATGTGGGTACTATCGAGGTCGTCCTGTAGGAAGACTTGCCGGAAAAGAAGAAAAGTAAGAGCCTATTGCTGACAAACTAACAGGGGAAAACTAGTTTTCCCCTGTTAGTTTGTTTTTAAGTGATTTTCAATGATACTTTGGGGAAAAGTTGATAAGTTTTTACATGGTTTTTTTGAGTATGTCTTGACCGCTTCGAAAGGTTGGCATATACTTGCCAATAATACCTGTTATTAAGACCAGGTGATAATATTTGGAGGTTGATTATGTGTCAACTTCGAATAATAGGAAGCGTCGACATCAAAAGATGCTGAAGCTCTTAGGTGAGAATCCCCTGCTTACCGATGAAGACTTGGCGAAGGCGTTGAGCGTGTCTTTAAGCACCATTCGGTTGGATAGGACCCTTCTGGGGATACCTGAGCTTAGAGAGAGAATGAGAAGGATGGCCGAAGAGGCGACCAGTCACCTGCGTTCCCTGAGATATGAGGAAGTTGTGGGAGAACTGCTTGAGCTTCAGCCGAACAAATGGGCTTTGTCAGTGCTTAAAACCGCTAAGGATATGGCGTTTCGTCATACCGATCTTGTTGCAGACCATCACATTTATGCTCAAGCAACGTCCTTAGCTGTAGCCGTGATAGAAGCTGATTACGTCATCACTGCCTCTGCACACATTAGGTATAAGATCCCTGCACACGTGGGAGATGTATTAGTGGCAAGAGCCAAGGTTGGCACACACAAACAGAACAAATATGTTGTGAGCGTCAGGACTAAAGTAGAAGGCAAAGAAATTTTTGTTGGCAGATTTATAGTTGTTGCCCTTGAAAGTTTTCCCTAAAAGAGGGTAAAAAGAAACCTAGTGCGGAGAGTACAGCTGATAGAGGTGAATTGCTTTGATCTTAGCTTTGGATGCCATGGGAGGAGATTTCGCTCCCGGCGAGATATGCCTGGGGGCGATGGTGGCCTGCTCTAAGTATCCCGATCTGGAAGTGATCCTGGTTGGAAATGGCAGTCTTATAGAAAAGGCAATAGAGGGCGCGGAGCCCTTTGTTTCAAAAAGAATTCATGTAGTGCATACTGACGAATATATAGCCATGAACGAATCCCCAATGGTTGCTTTTAGGAAAAAGAAAAAAGCGAGCATCAGGATGGCCATGGAGATGGTAAAGAGCGGTGATGCGCAGGGATGCATATCAGCGGGAAACACGGGAGCCGTCGTGGCGGGAGGCGTTTTGATCCTGGGCCGGATACCGGGCATAGATAGGCCCGGATTGGGCGTGCCCATACCCCTTCCCAACAGGATTACGCTTCTTATCGATGTAGGCGCTACTATCCGGTGCAAACCCATCAATTTATACCAATTTGCCATCATGGGCGAGATCTATATGAGAAATACCTTGGGCGTGAAGTCTCCTAGCGTTGCCTTACTTTCCAACGGTGAGGAAGAAATCAAAGGAGACGAGGTTGTGTGTGAGGCAAGAAATATGCTTGCCAAAGCGGACATTGACTTTATGGGATACATCGAAGGAAAAGATATACCCCTCGGTGTGGCGGATGTGGTCGTCTGCGATGGATTCACCGGAAACGTCTTGCTCAAGTTCGTGGAAGGCATTGGTGACGCACTTTATAAGCTTTTAAAGGATGAGATGGAACAAAGAATCCTGCCCAAGGTTGGGTTTCTCTTTTTTCTGCCCATGCTTAAGGAACTTTGGGGGCGGTTCGACTACGAAAAGTACGGAGGGACACCCCTCCTTGGAGTAAATGGAGTGGTCATAAAGGCACATGGAAGGTCCAAGGCCAAAGCAATTGATAGTGCTTTAAAAGTTGCCAGGGATTTCGTAGTGCATCGTGGCGTCGATTTGATCAGAGATGGCTTAGATCGAGGAGGGATATAATGTGACTATTTTTAAGGGAAGGCCGGTGTCCCTTTTGGGTAGCGGTATTTACGTTCCCGAAAAAGTTCTAACTAACTACGATCTCGAAAAGATGGTTGACACCAGCGATGAGTGGATTCGCACTCGCACTGGCATAGTTGAACGAAGGATTGCTGCAGAAGATCAGGTTACGAGCGACCTGGCTTATTTAGCCGCGGTTGAGGCCTTAAAGTCGGCTTCCACGAGCCCTGAGGAAATTGACATGGTCATTGTTGCCACTAATACGCCTGATACCATATTTCCCTCTGTGGCTGCCAAGGTACAGGGGAGGTTGGAGGCAATAAATGCCGGGGCGAGCGACATACAATCGGGTTGTACTAGCAGCGTTTACGCCCTGTCCTTTGCGGCAGCTGGCATCGCGTCATCTATTTGGGACAAGGTACTGGTGATTGGAGCCGAAGTCTTGACCAAGTTGCTTAATTGGGAAGACAGGGCTACTTGCGTCTTGTTTGGCGATGGTGCGGGCGCGATGGTATTGGGGGTAAGTCCTGACGGCAAGAATAATGTAATATCTACTTCTCTTAAAAGCGATGGCACCAAAAGCGACCTGATCATTCTCCCTGGTGGTTTAGTAGAGTGTCCGGCTTCGGTGGAGATGATTCAAAAGAAACTTCATACTATCCACATGAAGGGAAGTGAGGTTTTTAAATTCGTAAACAAAGTGTTGCCTCTTTTTCTCGAGCAGTTTTGTGAGGAATCGGATCTTTCACTTGATGACGTAACTTGGTGGATCTTTCACCAAGCAAACTATAGGATTATAGAAAGTGTTTTAAGGCGTCTGGAGGTTCCTGTGGAAAGGGCAATACTGAACGTAGATAAATATGGAAATACCTCTGCGGCTTCAGTTTTTTTGGCATTTCATGAAGCATTGGTTGATGGAAAGGTGAAAAAGGGCGACAAAGTCATTTTCGTGAGCTTTGGATCAGGGATGACTTACGGAGCCACTTTGATGGAGATATGAGGTGGTTGGCCATGTTGAAGAGGACTAGAGTTCAAGATTTACTTGGCATAGAGTATCCTATAACGCAGGGAGGGATGGCGTGGGTTGCAAACGCCAACCTGGCTGCTGCTGTCAGCAATGGTGGCGGCCTTGGAGTTGTAGCGGCCGGGAGCATGCCTCCGGAACTATTGGATGCCGAGATAAAACGGGTCAGGAGGATGACGAACAAACCCTTTGCAGTAAACATAATGCTAATGTCTCCCACGGCAGAAGCAGCGATAGAGGTGGTCGCCGAAAATCGCGTTCCCATCGTGACTACCGGAGCTGGCAGTCCGGGGAAGGTGATAGATAGGCTGAAACCCTTGGGAACCATCGTAATTCCGGTCATAGCGTCCGTTGCTCACGCAAGAAGGGTCGAAAGACAGGGAGCTGACGCCGTCATCGCCGAAGGCATAGAAGCAGGCGGACATGTAGGAGAGATCACTACCATGGTCTTAGTTCCGCAAGTCGTCGATGCCGTTGATATACCAGTCATAGCAGCCGGAGGGGTAGCGGACGGAAGAGGTGTCATTGCCGCCTTCGCGCTTGGAGCTGAGGGCGTGCAGGTCGGTACGCGTTTTGTTTGTGCCACTGAAAGTCCGGCGCATGAAGCTTACAAGGAGGCCATCATCAAAGCCACAGATAGATCCACGGTCATAACGGGACGAACTACGGGTCATCCCGTCAGGTGCATAAAGAACAAGCTTACGAAGAAATTCGATGAACTCGAGAGCAAAGGCGCTTCTATAGAAGAGCTAGAGGCATTGGGGACTGGCAGGCTAAGAGCAGCAGTAATTGAAGGCGACATTGAATGGGGATCTGTCATGGCGGGCCAATCGGCTGGCATGGTCAAAAAAATTCAGCCTGCGGCCGAGATAATAAAGGATCTTTTTAGCGATGCCGAAAGGGTTCTCCGCCAGATGCAGTCTTATTTATTAAATGAAAAGTGACGAATAGAGGTGAAGTCAATTGACCTATGCATTTGTTTTCCCCGGTCAGGGAGTTCAAGAAGTAGGCATGGGAAAGGACTTCTATGACGAATTCTCCGTTTCAAGGGATGTATTTTTGCGTGTTGATGAAGCGCTCGGGTTTCCTTTGAGCAAGATTATTTTTGAGGGACCCGAGGAGGAGTTGACGAAGACAGAGTACGCTCAACCCGCTATTCTGACCGTCTCAATTGCTGCCTTTGAAGCGCTAAAAGCGATGTCCGAAGATTTAGGCCCTTCCTTTGTGGCGGGTCACAGCCTGGGGGAGTATACGGCGCTGGTGGCTTCTGAAGCGTTGAAGCTTGAAGATGGGGTCAGGCTAGTAAACATCCGCGGGAAGCTGATGCAGCAGGCCGTTCCTCTTGGCGTCGGTGCCATGGCAGCTATTATCGGCCTAGATAAAGAGGCTGTAGAAGAGCTGTGTCAGTTTGTTTCGACTGCTGAATGTATTTGTGAACCGGTGAATTACAACTCGCCACAACAGATTGTGGTCTCGGGTCACGCAGAAGCTGTAAAGCGCGTTGCGGAGCTCGCAAAGGAAAGAGGTGCAAGAAGGGCTTTGATGCTCAATGTAAGTGCCCCTTTTCATTCCAGTTTAATGCGACCGGTTGCGGAAGGTCTGGCTGAAGCTTTTAAGAGTTGTGAGTGGCGTAGGCCAAAGTGGCCCGTAGTGGCAAACGTGAATGCCAAACCTCTTGAAAGCGTTGAGGAAATACAGAATGCCCTGCTTCTTCAAAGTTATAATCCGGTGCTGTGGACTCAATCGGTTGTTTTTATGAAAGCCTCGAGCGTTGACGCCTTTCTTGAGATCGGGCCTGGGAACGTGTTGGCAGGATTAATCAAAAAAACTATCAAAGACGCGAAGGTGTATTCTTTGGATTGTTCCGATAAACTAAAAGAAGCCCTTGATTTTATAGGGGGTGCTAAAGTAGAATGACTTCGGTTTCTAAGGTGGTCTTAGTGACAGGTGCTAGCAGGGGCATAGGTCGTGCCATAGCGCTTAAAATGGGAAGCTTGGGTTACACAGTAGCTTTAAATTGCAGGACCTCAGTAGAACAAGCCCAAGAAGTTGCTGCCGAGATCAAGCGGCAGGGCGCTGAGGCTGATGTATTCGTCGCCGACGTCGGGAATGCAGAAGATGTCAAAAATATGTTAGATGCAATACGAAATAAATTAGGTTCCCTTTCCGTTTTGGTGAATAATGCCGGCGTGGTCAGAGACAATATCTTGCTGAGGATGAAAGACGATGAATGGGAAGACGTTTTAAAATCTGACCTTTCATCTGCTTTTTATTGCACGCGAGAAGCGATTCGCGATATGACGAGGGCTAAATGGGGGAGGGTTATATGTATCAGCTCCGTCGTTGGTCTAATTGGAAATGCGGGACAATCCAACTATGCGGCTGCAAAGGCCGGCCTTATAGGGTTTGCTAAAAGCGTCGCCAGAGAATACGGGGCCAAAGGGATAACGGCCAACGTTGTTGCACCTGGTTTCATAGAGACCGATATGACCAGGCAGTTGGGTGATCGATACAGAGAAGAATTCCTGCGCCAGGTACCCCTAAAGCGTGCCGGCAAGCCTGAGGATATTGCAAACTTAGTGGCTTTTTTAGCGTCAGACGAAGCAAGCTACATCACCGGTCAGGTAATAGCAGTAGACGGCGGAATGGTAATGCAGTAACTTTTGGGAAGGAGGTGAAGCTATAATGCAAATAGAGGAAATAAAAGACAAACTTAAACAGATAGTTATTGATAGGCTGGACGTCGATGAGGATCAGATCACCCCGGATGCCTCATTTGTCGAGGACCTTGGTGCCGATTCGCTTGATATAGTTGAGCTGATCATGGGCATCGAGGAGGAATTCGACATTGAGATCCCCGACGAGGACGCTGAGAAACTTACAACTGTTGGAGGAGCATTGGAGTATATTAAGTCCAAGCTTGGCATGGAAGAATAGGGGACTCTTGTAGGGGGGATCTCCCCCCTTTTTTAAGAGTCTTTACTCCACTATACTGAAGGAGTGAACATTTTGAGAAGAGTGGTGATAACAGGAATTGGCGTCGTTAGCCCCATCGGACTTGGCAAAGAAGTGTATTGGAAGGCCTTGGAAGATGGGAAAAACGGAGTAGGGCTTATTACGCTTTTCGATGCCTCTGATTTTCCGGTGAGGATTGCTGCTGAGGTTAAAGATTTTGAACCAGGGCAATGGCTGGACAAAAAGGAAATACGAAGGACAGACAGAGTCATTCATTTCGCTGTTGCTGCATCCGATATGGCCGTCGAAGATGGCGCATTGGATTTAAACGAGGAAGATCCGACCAAGGTAGGGGTCTATTTGGGAAGCGGTGAAGGTGGAATAGGCACTAGCTTCCAAAGTATTAAAACGTTGTTAGAAAAAGGCCCGAATAAAGTAAGCCCCTTTTTCATTCCCATGATGATAAGCAACATGTCCGCGGCTTATGTCGCCATAAGGCATAACGCTAAAGGCCCGAGCCTTTGTGCTGTCACCGCTTGTGCTACAGCAACCCATACCGTAGGAGAAGCGATGTATGCTATAAAGCGCGGAGAAGCCGATGTGATTTTGGCAGGCGGCTCCGAAGCCGCAATTACACCCGTCGGAGTGGCGGGTTTTGCTGCCATGAAGGCCCTTTCGTCCAGGAACGAAGACCCCGAACATGCCTCTCGTCCATTTGATGTGGATCGCGATGGGTTTGTTTTGGGGGAGGGCGCCGGCGTACTCGTGCTTGAAGAACTTGAACATGCAAAAAAAAGGAACGCAAAAATATATGCTGAACTTGTTGGTTATGGAAACACCACGGATGCCTATCATATAACAGCGCCGGATCCTGAAGGAGTTGGAGCCGTAAGGGCCATGAAGATGGCCATTTCCATGGCCGGTTGGGACTTTGCCGACGTGGAGTTAATTAACGCTCACGGAACATCTACGCCTTTAAATGACATCATGGAAGCCAAGGCCATCAGGTCTCTTTTTGGGCAACATACCGATAACATATTAGTTCATTCTACTAAGTCCATGATAGGACATGGCTTGGGGGCCGCCGGTGTTTTAGAGCTGATAGCCTTGCTTTTGGCTTTCGAAAGAGGTGTCGTTCACCCCACCATTAACCTTGAAAGACTGGACGAGGAATGTCCCATCAGGGTAGTAGACAGTTCCCCGGTTTATAAAAAGATCAATCGCGCTATTTCTAATAGCTTCGGTTTTGGGGGACATAACGCGGTTTTGGCTTTACAACGTTATGAGAGCTAGAAAAACGATTAAAATTTGGCCGGGTGTCTTGAAGAACCTTACGCTCTTTTCCGGCTTTAACAATAGGGCAATCGAAGGGGGAGACCCAGTTTTGAGCGAGCATGCAAAGGGGTCTTCCCTTTATATTTTATTAAGTCGGGATATTCCTGCTTAAATTTTATGCAACCGGTTGCATAAAATTTAAGCTTTTGATATACTCTTTTAAAATCGCCATTTGGCTTTTTGCGGAGAGATCGATTTCTATGATGTCGAGGGAAAATATTAAAACTAAGATCTGCAAAAAAGGCATGCAAAAAGTAAACGTAGCTTCCATGAGGCTATCCTCATGGAAGCTTTTTTTAATGAAAGGAGGGTAGCAAAATGAAAGTCAAGGCAATTGTGATGGACGAGCAAGAAATGGATCTTACGATAAGAAGGATAGCTCATGAAATTTTAGAGAAGCTTCGTGGTGCCAAAGGGGCTGTATTGATAGGCATCCAAAGAAGGGGGGTTCACCTTTCGCATAGGATAAGAGATGTGCTTAAATCATCAGGTTACGGCGAATTGCCGTGCGGGGAACTCGATATAACCTTTTACAGGGATGACCTTTCATTAATGGCCGACCACCCCATGGTCCACAGCACTTCGATTCCTGTCGATATAACGGGAAAGGATATTGTCTTGGTAGATGATGTGTTGTTTACGGGAAGGACTGTCAGAGCGGCCTTGGATGCATTGATGGATATGGGTAGGCCAAGGAAGGTTTTGTTGGCGGTTTTGATAGACCGCGGTCATAGGGAACTTCCCATACATCCCGATATAGTGGGAAGGGTTGTTCCCACGTCCAGGGACGAATCGATCGAGGTCTTTGTCAAGGAACTTGACGGCAAAGACGAGATTGTCATCGTGGCCAAGGAATAGAGAGGAGGCGTTTGATGTGGCGTGGAAACATCGACATCTCGTTGACGTGGATGTCTTTAGCGACGATGACTTTTATACTGTCTTAGAGGAAGCTCGTCACATGGAAGAGGTCATGGAAAGGCCTCTAAAAAAGGTCCCTGCATTAAGAGGGAAGGTCATAGCAAATTTGTTTTTCGAACCATCCACCAGAACCCGAACCTCCTTTGAGTTGGCAGAAAAATACTTGAGCGCTGATGTGATAAACTGGTCATCTTCTGGTTCTAGCACTGCGAAAGGAGAGAGCTTGCAAGATACGGCCAAGACAATTGAAGCGATGGGAGTAGACGCCGTTGTCATTCGAAATCGGGAGGTTGGCACGCCTGAGTATCTCATAAAAAAACTCAACGGAGCATGTGTCATAAATGCAGGAGATGGTGCAAGAGCTCATCCCACGCAGGCATTGCTAGATCTTTATACGGCTTGGAAGCACTTCGGCTCTTTAAAGGGGCGCAAAATGACGATAGTGGGCGACGTGCTTCACAGCAGGGTAGCACGTAGCAATATTCATGCCTTCACAAAAGTTGGCGTGCATGTGGTGGTATCTGGTCCCAGGTCTCTCATACCGCTTCACGTCTTTGATCTAGCCGAGTATGAACCTGACACTAAAAAGGCCGCAAGTGGGGCAGATATCGTTTATGCTTTGAGGATTCAGCGTGAAAGGCAGGAAGAAGGGTTGTTTCCAAGCATCGATGAATATCACAGCCGATGGGGAATAACTGCGAGTGTTCTTTCCTGTGCGAATAAGCAAGCGATTGTAATGCACCCCGGTCCCATGAACAGGGGCGTTGAGATAGAAAGTTTCATTGCCGACGGAGAGAGATGCTTGGTGCTGAATCAGGTTAAAAGCGGTGTAGCTGTGAGGATGGCCCTGCTTTTTTTATACTTGACCGGAGGTGCTGGCAGATGATCTGGTTGTGCAATGCTACGTTGTACGACGGAAAGGACTTGAGGGATGGGAAATGGGACATCTGCGTAGAAAGCGGCAAGGTAGTCGAAATAACTCCTTCGAGGGGAAAAAAATCGAATTTTCAGGACGATATTTATGATTTAGAGGGACACATTGTCTGTCCGGGCTTCATAGATCTTCACGTCCATCTAAGGGATCCCGGTCAAACGTGGAGAGAAGACATAGATAGCGGTTCTCTGGCAGCAGCTGCAGGCGGGTTTACCCACGTAGTTGCCATGCCAAACACCACTCCTCCCATTGATGACCCTTCAGGCGTGCGCTACGTGCGCGAGAAGGGCAGAAAGGCCAAAGGGGCAATTGTGTTGCCCGCGGGGGCTGTCACTGTAAACAGAGAGGGAAAGATGATCACTGAGATGATTGGCATGGTGGATGAAGGGGCGGTGCTTTTTACCGATGACGGCTCCCCTGTCATTTTAGCAAAGGTCATGCGAATTGCCCTTCTTTATTTGAGAGATCTTGGCATTCCGCTCATGGAACATCCGGAAGAACTGACCCTTTCGGAAGGGGGGCATATGAACGAGGGAAGAGCGAGCGCTCTTTGCGGTCTAAAAGGCATACCGCGTAGCTCCGAAATCATAGGCGTTGAAAGGGCAATTGCCCTGTGCAGAGAAACGATGGGTCGCGTTCATCTAACTCATATAAGCACTAAAGAGGCCCTGGAATCAATAAGAAGAGCCAAGCAGGAAGGGTTGCCCTTGACCTGTGACGTCACGCCACACCATCTGGTTTTCGATGAAGAAATGATCATAAAATCATATTATTCGTCCGCCTTCAAGGTTAACCCACCCCTAAGGGCCAGGGAAGACGTAGAGGCCCTTTTCAAAGGTTTAAGGGATGGAACCATAGATGCTATAGCCACCGATCATGCTCCCTATCACGTAGACGAAAAAGATTTACCCTTCGAGGAGGCGTCCTTTGGCATAGCTTCGCTTGAATGTGCGGTGGCGGCGGTGTTAGATCTATGGTACAAAAGAGGAAAGCCCTTTTCCTTAAAAAAATTGCTCGAGCTTCTTACGACAGGACCAGGCAGCATAATTGGTATCGATAGAACGCTAAAGCCCGGCTCAAGAGCAGATATAACAGTTCTCAATTTGGAAAAAGAGGAAAGAGTGGATGCTGAAAAATGGAACAGCAAAGCGCGGATAACACCTTACGATGGCTTGACCTTAAGAGGCTGGCCGGTTATGACCCTATTGGGCGGCAGGATAGTTTATGATAGCCTAAGGCAAGAGGTATGTCATGAGGTATAGCGGTGGGCTTGAAAGAGAAGGTCGTTTAATTGAAAATGCCAGGGTTGGAGAAGATGTTCATTTACTTCGTTTTGAGGTAGAAGAAACCTTGCCTCACTCATTGCCGGGACAGTTTTTTATGGTCAGGCCTTCTCGGTGGGAGAGAGACCCCTTTTTACTGCGTCCCTTTGCTGTTGTCGATCAGTCAGATAAAACTGTCGATTTTTTGGTTAAAGTAGTTGGTAGGGGAACGAAGGATATATCGGTAAGTGATATTGGCGTTTCCTTTCGATTGCGAGGTCCGCTGGGAGGGAGGGGTTTTACCCCCTCCTGCGACAGCGTTGTTCTGGTTGCAGGAGGCATTGGCATAGCTCCCTTGCTTTATGCGTGGAAGTTGCATTCAAAGTTTGTCGTAAGATTTATTTTTGGAGTGCCGGACAAAGGGTGGACAGATATAGTAAATTGGATTAAATCCCAAGTTTCCGGTGCAGAGGTAGCTTGCGAGGATGGATCGCTTGGTGTCAAGGGAACGGCCGTCGATTTCCTTTTAAGCGAACAAGCGTATGCTGAAGAAATATGGGCTTGCGGCCCCGTCCCCATGCTTAAGGCGATATGTGATGCATTTAAAGATAAGATACGTATCTTGGGGTCCTTTGAATCCAGAATGGGTTGTGGCATTGGGGGATGTCATTCTTGCGCAATTCCAACGCGGAGTGGAATGCTTAAAGTTTGCCACGATGGCCCGGTTTTTGATCTGTCGGAGGTTTATTTAGATGAACTTCTCTAAGTTTTCGGAAAAGTTGCCCGATATGAGCGTTTCCGTAGGAAATTTAACTTTATCTTCCCCTTTGATAATAGCTTCGGGCGTTTGGCCACATGAGGCCAAATTTTGGAGAGAACCTTACACCAATGGCGTTGGTGCGATCTGCAGCAAAGGCTTGACGCGTCACCCCAGGTCTGGTAACAAGGGAACGAGGATATGGGAGACTTCCTCGGGCTTACTAAACAGCATTGGCCTTCAAAACAGTGGTATTGAAGCTTTTGTTGCAGAAGAGTTGCCCGAGATATCCGGAAACCAGGTTCCGGTTGTGGTCAATTTGGCTATCGAGACATTAGAGGAAGCTGAAGAAGGCCTTATCTTGCTTAAATCCGCAAAAGAGCATATCGCGGCGATAGAGCTTAACGTTTCCTGCCCTAACGTAGATTTTGGGGGCATGGCTTGGGGCGTGAGCGAGGAGGGCATAGCTCAGGTCCTTGGCGCGGCAAGGCCCCTTTGGGAAGGAGAACTTTGGGTGAAGCTGACGCCACAGGTTAGTAACTTGGTAGACGTTGCCAAGGTTGCCCAGGAAATGGGCGCTGATGCCCTGGTGGTGGCCAACACCTGGCTGGGCATGGCGATTGATGTGGATCGCAAGAAACCCGTTTTTGAGCGAGTTGTGGCAGGTTTATCCGGGCCTGCTGTGTTTCCTTTAGCGCTTAAATGTGTTTATGAAGCGGCAGGTGCAGTTTCGATTCCAGTAATAGGGTGCGGTGGGGTTAGTTGCGGTAATGACGCGTTGGCCATGTTGCTTGCTGGAGCTGTTGCAGTTGAGGTGGGCAGCATGCTGTTGCATGATTTGCTGTGCATGGCCGAGATCCACGATCAGGTAAGAAGAAAGCTGACGGATTGGAATGCTTCTTCTGTAAGGGATATCATAGGAAAGGGAAGGAGTGAAGGTTTTTGAGCGAAGTGGTGCTAGCCTTAGATACCGAAGATTTGACTTCAGCCAATGAGATTTTAGAATTGTTGGGAACAGAGCTTAAATACGTTAAAATCGGGCCTCGACTTCTTTATCTCGGAGGTAAGGAGTTTATATTTTCCCTGATGAAGTGTTGGAACGTCTTTTTGGACGTCAAGTTGCACGATATCCCAAACACCGTTCGAGGAGCGGTTTCTGCACTTGCAGGTATGGGAATATTTGGGCTTACGCTTCATGTCGCGGGAGGAGAGAGGATGTTGCGGGAAGCAGTGAAAATGCGCGACGAGACGAACCCAGAGATGAAGATTTTTGGAGTTACCGTGCTTACCAGTATTGATGACGAGGAATGGAAATCACTGGCCCCTGGGTCCATGCTTGAAGACGCCGTAAAGTCCAGGACGAAGTTGGCAGAGAAAGCGGGTATAGATGGAGTAGTTTGTTCCCCAAAGGATTTGGACGCAGTCAAAGGTACATCCAAGAGGTTACTGACCTTGGTTCCGGGAGTAAGGCCTAAAGGCGTTTCTTACGATGATCAAGCAAGGGTCATGACGCCGGCTGAGGCCAAGGAAAGGGGAGCGGATTTCATAGTCATAGGAAGGCCAGTTCTTGCCGCACCGGATCCGCTGGAAGCTTTGATTGGGATAAAAAAAGAGGTTGGCTAAGAATGAGCGGCGCTGAAGTAAAAGATAGATTGGAAAAGATGCTATACGACAGCGGGGCTTTGCTCGAGGGACATTTCCTTCTCACCTCGGGGCTACATAGCGGATATTATTTGCAATGTTCCTTGCTTCTGCGATTTCCTTGGTATGCTGCTTTTGTGGGAGAAAAATTGGCTAAATTAGTCGAGCCCTTCGATCCGCAAATAATAGCGAGCCCGGCTTTAGGGGGCATAATAGTAGGCCATGAAGTAGCAAGAGCTTTAGGCGTGCCTTTTATATTTTGTGAACGAGAGGAAGGACAAATGAGGTTGCGCAGGTTTCCTGCGCCGGAAGGCATGAGGTTCGCAGTGATCGAAGACGTGGTGACGACAGGAGGATCTGTGAGGGAAGTTGGCGAGGTGCTGGAAATCTTAGGAGGAAAATGGGAGGCCTCAGGATGTATAGTGGACAGAACAACACAGGATGTCCAATTGCCCGTAGAGCTTTTGAGCCTAACAAAGAAGACCTTCCCCGTCTATAAACCGGAAGAATGTCCATTTTGTAAGAAGGGATACCCCTTAGTAAAACCGGGCAGCAGAAAGCGTTGATCAGGCCAGGCCAATCTTTGGAAGATATGAAACAGAAGAGATTTGTGACAAGATGCAATAACTTTAGGACGAAAGGACACCAAATTAAGGGAGCTTTAATTTCTTTAGTGTTTTTAATAATTTGTTTTTATCCTTACATTGCCCTGTCCGCTGAGAAAAAGGTTGCTACCATAATAGCGGTGCCTCCCGAGGTGGCATTACTGACCCGATTCATCGGCGGGCCCGTTGTGGAGGTGTTATCTTACCTGGATTGGACAGAGGATGGGACGCTTGTTGTCCACACAAAGACTTTTCCTAAAGATACCATCCTCATTGCTTTGACGCCTAAGGAAAAGAAAATTCCCAAAGGTATATCCCAGGTAAAGTACTTGTACGAATTTTTGCCCCAAGGAAGAGAGGAGTTCGATAAGTATTTTTTTGATCCTGCCTCGTTGTCTTTTATGGCAAGCCGCGTTTTGATCGCTTTGACGGAGTTGGACCCGTCAATGTACGATTACTTTCAAAGGCGGTTGGCCGAATTTCAAAGCAGATTGGACAGCGTAGTTAACGTAGGCAGAGAAATCTTATCGGGCGTTTCCATGCTCGATTTATCAGGTAGGATGGAATTTTTGTTAAAGGCGAGTAGCGCTAGGGTAAAAAGGCCGTCGCAAGAGTGGTTTGATCTGTGGGAAAAGGGCGAGGGAAGCGAAGAGCTGGTTAAGTGCATGGAAAGAGCCAAATCACAAAATACCCTTGTTGTTGCCGATGCGTGGTCGCCCAAAATAATAAAAGATGAAGTCTCTAACCTTTCGTGTGGAATCCTGCTTCCGGCACCAAAGCTTGACGATATGTGGACTTCCTATCTGCATGATCTTTATTTGGCTCTATGGAATCGTTTTAAAGCGGTTCCATAGTCATACGATCTCTATCTTTCCCGTACCTTGCACAACCTCTGCTATGAGTCTGCTTTCTTCAAAGCCTTCCTCCTTTAGCAGGTCAAGTGCTCTTCTTACGGTTGATGGGTCAAAGGCCAAAAGCAATCCGCCCGATGTTTGCGGGTCGAATAAAATATCTTGAAGATCTTCATGTAGCAATTCTAAGCCCTTTATTTTACCCGCTTCTGTGTAGCAAGCCTTGTTGCGATAAGTGCCTGCGGGGACCAGGCCCATGGAAACCTTCTCTAACGCTCCTTTTAAGAGGGGGATATTTTTTACATTTAGTTTGATGTCTATATTTTCATCTAACATATCTAACAAGTGTCCCATCAACCCAAAACCCGTGACGTCTGTACAAGCATGAACTTGGAGGCGCATTTCCCTGGGCAGTCGCAAAGGAAGATCGTTTAATTGAACCATGGCTGAGGTCATGGTCGCTTCTTCTTCCTCACTCAGCATGGCTGCCTTAAAAGCCGCGACGAGCGCGCCAGTTCCCAATGGCTTAGTCAGAATAATCTTATCACCCGGCTTTGCCCCCTTTGTATACCATATCTCGGTCAATGGGACTTCGCCATAAACCACCAACCCAAATTTAGGCTCCTCATCCTCTATCGTGTGACCCCCTGCAACGATTGCTCCCGCTCTTGTCGTCCTTTCCATACTTCCTTCTAAAATTGATGAAAGCACCTCCAGGGGCATGCAGTTTATTGGAAACCCAACGACGTTTAAGGTGAGCAGGGGTCTTCCTCCCATGGCGAAGACATCGCTCAGGGAGTTGGCCGCTGCAATTTGTCCCCAAATATAAGGGTCGTCGACGACGGGAGTAATGATGTCCACCGTTAAAATGGCGGCTCTCTCATCCGTCAGCACCCAAAGGGCCGCATCTTCTCCTCCTTTCCATGAGGAGAGCAACCTTGGGTGATCTTGCGGGGTAAGTCTTTTAAGCAGCTTATCAAGGTCCGCCGGACCCAGCTTAGCCGCTCAGCCACTGGTTTTAGCCAGTTCAGTCAAACGAAACTTTGTCATATGTCATCCCTTCTTATATGAACTACATCTCCGGTGGCAAACAAAAGAGTTTCGCCTGCTGCAAGGACTTGCAATGCGCCCTCTTCAGTAATATCCACCGCCAGACCGCTTATTGTCTCATTATCTAAATATACGGTCACTTGCGAACCCAAAGTTACGCAATGGTTTTTATAACTTTCGATGACCTTCTTTTGACCATTATCCGTTTTCAAGAACGAAAGCCACTTGAAGACTTCTTCTGCTGATACTGAAAGCAGTTCATTTAAGTCTAACTCTAGCCCAATTATATCCTTTAAGGATGTAGCTTTATCCCTCACCTCGCATGGTAGTTCGGAAATGTCTGTGTTGACATTTATGCCTACGCCTACTATCGCGTAGTGAATCTTTTGGTCGTAAATGGCTGATTCACTCAATATACCACATAGCTTTCTTTCTTGGTATAATACATCATTTGGCCATTTTAGTTCGCAAGATATGTTACAAAATTGCTTTAGCCCGTTTCGAATCGCCATTCCTGCTGCCAAGCTTACCAACTGAGGAGAGCGTAGATCTCCTAAGTCTTTCTGAAACAGCGAGAAATACAATCCGCCTTTCGGCGAATGCCAACGCCTTTCCCTTCTGCCCCTCCCCTCAAGCTGCCTTTCGGCCCAGACTACGAAGGTATCGTAGCTGTATCGGCGGTAAAGCTCTTTGGCCATAGTTTGTGTTGATTCCACGCAATTAAACTTGAAGATCGAAAACTTTCCGACCTCTGTGGTTATCTTAATTTCTTTCACTATCGATGACACTCCTGCTCTTTAAAATCTATGTCGATGATATAATAAATTTTACCTTAGGTGCAAAAAGGTGCAAAAAAAGATTATAAATAGTAGGAGGAGTACTTATATGGAATTACACCCTGTTTCCACGGTGTTGGAGGAACTGCACTCATCGATGGGTGAGTTGCGGGAAAGCCTTTGACATAGATTCTTTAAAAGAAGATGCGAAAATCCTGCTTAAAAAGGCCTCGTCTCCCGATTTTTGGACATCCCAGGAGGCTCAAAAGGTTACACAGAGGCTTTCTCGCCTGCAAAACCTTTTAGATCGGTGGCAAAAAATGGAACACGAACTGGAAGAGTTAACCATTTTAGCAGAGTTGCTTGAAGAGACTAACGATCAAGAATTACAGGCGGAGTTTTACGACAGGGCTTTACGCCTGCGAAAAGAGATCGACTCGATGGAAATGGAACTTTTGCTCGACGAGGAATATGACGAATCTAACGCGATTTTGACTGTTCATGCGGGTGCAGGTGGCCTTGATGCGCAGGATTGGGCGGAAATTCTGTCTCGAATGTACTTGCGGTGGGCAGAAAGGCATGGCTATGAAACTGAAATAATAGATATTCTACCTGATGACGAGGCAGGAATTAAATATGTAACTATATTAATAAAGGGATTTTGTTCATATGGCTACCTCAAAGCCGAGAAGGGTATCCACAGGCTTGTAAGGATCTCACCCTTTGACTCGTCTAAGCGAAGGCATACGAGTTTTGCTTCCGTTGAAGTGATACCCGAGTTGCCAGAAGACGTTGATGTTGAAATCAGGCCGGAGGAAATAAAAATGGAAACCTTTCGAGCCAGTGGTGCAGGTGGCCAGCACGTAAATATGACCGATTCTGCCGTGAGGTTGACACATATCCCTACGGGCATAGTCGTTACATGTCAAAACGAAAGGTCGCAACATATGAATAGACAGACGGCCTTGCGATTTTTGAAGGCGAAGTTATACGAAAAATACCAGCAGGAGAAGCAAAAAAAGATAGAAGACTTGCATGGGGAGAAAAAGGAAATAGGATGGGGCAGTCAAATAAGATCCTATGTGCTGCATCCTTATACGATGGTCAAAGATCACCGCACAGGATATACGTCTTATAATGTTGATTCTGTCTTGGATGGAGACATAGACGATTTCATAATAACTTACCTTAGGATGCGCAAAAATACCATAAAAGCCAAGGGGGCTTAACGATGTATCAATTTATTTCATTCAAAGGCATCTCAATCAAGATGAAGAATTTTTTCACAATAGTGGCGGTGTTAGTCATTGCTTTTATATTATCTTTCTTCGCTGATATAGCTTGTGCTGACTCTTTTACACCAAACATCGATGTCTTTCCTTTGAGCGATCTTCGTCCGGGAATGCAAGGAGAAGTGTTTACCGTGGTGAAAGGTCTGGAGCGGGTTTCCTTTCCGGCAGAAGTGATCAGCATAATACCAAGTCCTAGTGAACCCAAAAGGCTCATCTTAATACGTGCTCGAGGACCTTTGGTGGAAAAAATAGGTGGCATAGCTGCCGGAATGAGCGGAAGCCCTTTCTTCATAAATGGGCGCCTTGTCGGAGCTATCGGATATGGTTGGGACTTCAGTGATCATAATTTAGGTTTAGTGACGCCCATAGAAGAGATGAGCAAAGCCTGGGATTGGCAGGCTAAAAAGGGGATCGAGGGGGGCAAGGTCAAGTTTCACGAAAGCAAAAACGCGCCCTTGATCGTTTCGGGCATCAGTTCCAGGGGTGCTGAAAAGATATCTCGTGACTTCAAAGGCGAGGTAGAAGTTTTGCCCTTTGACTTGCCCGTGGGCGGAATTGGCGTAGATTATGATGCCGAATTACAACCCGGAGACTCCGTTGGGGTGCTCCTTGCTTGGGGGGATGTCAGCGTCGGCTCGACGGGAACTTTAACGGCTGTAGACGTCGAAGGTAACTTTTTAGCTTATGCGCACCCTTTTTTAAATCGGGGAGATGTTTCCTTTCCCTTGACTCGCTCGTGGGTTCACGAAGTTATTCCCAGCATTAAAAGTCCCTTTAAGTTGGGAAGTCCTGTTTCAATTGTTGGTGTTGTGCGCCAAGACAGACCTCAAGCCATCGCCGGGAAAATAGGTCACTTTCCTAAGGGCGTTGAGGTATCCGTCAAGTTCACCGATGATTCCGAAATGACTGTCTTTAAACGCTTTCAAGTAATAAACGATCCTTTTTTGATGAACCAGGTGCTTCCGGGAGCCTTGCTTGGCTTGTTTGATGATCTGTGGGGGAGGGCTGGCGAAGGAACCGGGTTTGTCACCGTAAAGATCGAAGGCAAGGGATTTGTTGAAGGTATTTCAAGAAAAAATGTCTATTTCTCTGATAGTGATCTAATCGGGCAAATTGTAAGCCGTGAGATTATGGCACTTGTACCCCTGTTTTCTTTAAACAGATTTAAGGAAATTGATCCCTTGGGAATACACATTGAATTGCAGGTGACAAAAGAGCCGAAAGTCGTATATATAGAAAAGCTTGAAGTTCCCAATAAGGACAACGTCAAGAAAGGTGAAGATTTGGATGTTGAGGTTACGCTGAGAAACTTTCGTGGTGATCCCGAAGTTAAAAAACTTTCGTTGAAGGTCCCCGATAATGCGTCGGGGTTGTGTGAAGTGGTGGTCAGAGGAGGAGGCATAGCCGAACCGTCGCAAGTATCGCTGATGTCCGGATGGAGAGCGATATCGTCCTTTGAAGAGTTTTTAAATGAGATCGAGGCCGGGGAATCAAATAATCAGGTAATCGTGGAGTTGCTTTACGGACCCTTGCTTAAAGAAGAAGATGAAGAATTTTCGTTAGATGATGAATATGAATTAGTATCTGAAATGAAAAAACGCAGAATGGAAGAAGGCACACTTCGTATCTTCGAGACGGACCATTATGTGGAAGGATTGCTTAGACGTTGCCTCACCATCATCGACGAAGGAATGAATAAAAGTCGATAACTAGAGGAGATAGTTGGAAAGGGTAAGTTATGCTTAAATGGTTCGAGCTCATAGGTAAGGCAATTATGTCTTTTCTCGATTTGTTGGGTTGGATAGCTTCATTGGCTATTCATTTACTACTTCACTGGCCTCGGGCCAAATGGGATGTTCGCTCAATTGTAGACCAACTGGAGCGAGTTGGTGTCCAGTCGGTCTTCATGGTTTCCGTGATAAGTGCCTTCACGGGCATGGTAATGGCGGTTCAGACCTTGGATCAATTTCTAAAGTTTGGTGCCTCGCGGTACATAGGTGGGGTTATCGCCTTAAGCATGGTTAGAGAGATGTCGCCAGTACTCACGGGCATAGTGGTTGCAGGAAGAGTCGGGTCTTCCATGGCGGCTGAAATAGGGACTATGAAGGTCACGGAGCAGTTAGACGCACTCAGGGCCTTTGGGCTGGACGAGTATGTATTTGTCGGATTGCCCAGAATTTTGGCCAGCCTGGTGATGGTCCCCATTTTAACGATCTATTCGATGGTTGTCGGTACCTTGGGCGGTTATTTCTACGTTGTGGTTCGCGGCGTGCATTCTTTGATATTCAAGGATTCCATAAGGTTGTTAGTCGACACCTACGACATCAACGGTGGATTGATAAAATCGGTGGTGTTCGGCTTTGTGGTGTCAATAGTTGCCTGTGCGTGTGGTTTTAGAGCGCAAGGAGGAGCCAAGGGCGTTGGAGAGACGACAACCCTGGCTGTCGTATGGAGCAACATGCTCATCTTGGTACTGAATTATATACTTTCGACAATACTTTTTGGAGGAAAGGTTTAGTGGCGGAGGAAGTCTTACGTCTCGAGGAAGTTATAAAGTCTTTCGGCAATAATGTGGTACTAAAAAACCTTTCCTTTTCGGTAGAAAAAGGCGAGATTATAGCTTTAATGGGTCCGTCGGGCTGCGGGAAGACGACGGTCTTGAGGCTTGTCTTGAGGTTAATTGAAGCCGACGAGGGTAGAGTGTGGCTTTATGGAAGGGACATAGCTCATCTTCCCGAGAGGGACCTGATAGACATAAGAAAGAAGGTCGGCATCGTATTTCAAGGTGGAGCCTTGTTCGATTCCATGACAGTGTTTGAAAATGTGGCGTTTCCGCTTCGTTACTGTCTTGGCATTAAAGACGAAGAAAAGATGCGCGACATGGTCGCCGTGATGTTGGAATCCGTTGAGCTGCCTGGTATCGAAGATTTGATGCCCGCCGATTTGTCAGGTGGGATGAGAAAGCGAGTTGCACTCGCCCGTGCGCTTGTATACAATCCATCTTTTCTGTTGCTTGACGAGCCAACAACGGGGCTTGATCCTCAAACGGCCAGACACATCGATCGCCTTGTAGTTAATTTGAGCAAAAAATATAACGTATCAGCCATGGCCGTAACTCATGATGTGGTATCCGCATTAGGCATTGCAGATCGCATTCTTTTAATGAAGGATGGAAGGATAGCATGGCTAGGTACGCCCGAGGAGTGGGAAACTGCGACGGATCCGGAGGTCGTTTCCTTTCTCCAAGGTACTAAATCCATTCGTCATTGGGGGTGTGCCCCGTGAAACGTGAGATAAAAATCGGTCTCGTCGTCTTTTTGGGATTGGCATTGCTCGGCGGCTTAGTTTTCCTTTCGGGTGGTCGTTTGATACGTGAAAGGGGTAATGTTTTATATGTCTTATTGCCTGAGGCAAGGGGATTGCCCCCGGGTGCTCCCATTTACATATCTGGAGTGGAATCAGGATACGTGAAAGACGTACTTTTGACCAAAGAGGGAGTGAAAATCCTTGCCTTTATAAAGGATGGGCTAAACATTCCCATCGATAGCGAGTTTATTGTACAAGGAGGGGGGCTTTTGGGAGAGGCATCCCTTCAGATAAGGCGAGGGACGAGCGATACCTTCATTGAACCCCCCGGCCCTGTAGAGGGAACGGTTGCGCCCGATGTGTGGAGCGTGCTCGAGGAGGTGGAGCAGAATCTGAGCTCCATGCGTTCTTTTTTGGATAACATCAGCGGAATCATGGGGGATGAAGAGATCGAAGATCTTAAAGAAGCTATAAAGGAAATCCCTTCTTTTTTGAAAGAGGCAAAGGAAGCTTCCTTTCGCATAGGAAAATTGGCAGATGAAGGAAGCGCCTTTTTGACTGATACAGGCAAACGCATGGATGCCTTTTTTAATAACACTAACGAGCTCATCTCGAACGCGAATGAAATAATGACAGAAAACAGACAAGATCTTCGAGAGGCGATAGCATCGACGAAAAACCTTGTCTCTAAATTAAGCACAATAGTTGAACAGCTTGACGAAGACAGCCCCTTTGCCAGGGATATAAAACAGGTAGTAAAAAGCATTCAAGATGCGGCAGTCTCTGTCGAGCGATTTGTAAATGAGCTTGATACAACCCTTTTTGGTGAAAACGAGGTTGAAAGTAAAAAGGGAAACCTCCCTGAATTATTGCAAGATGTGAGGGAAACCCAGGAAGTTGCTAAAAAGACATTAAAAACCATGCAGGAAATCGAGATCAAAGGAGATGTCTCTTTAAGGGGAAAGACCTTCGGTCGTGGGGATGATGCCTATATGGATGTTAACGTAGTAGTTGGCATGAAAGATAGGCCAAGCTTTTTTCTCCTTGGCGTCGATGACATTGGCGATGGCAGTGATTTTTCCTTAAGTTACGGCTACAGATGGCGCTGGATTTCTCTTTGGGGAGGATTGGTCAGGGACGACCTCGGCGTAGGGTTTAAGTGGGGCGATCCGGAGGCTTTCCCCCTGCAATTGATTGGCAAGTGGTGGGATGATGGATCAGGCGCATGGTCTCTGGAAGGACGCCTCGGGTTGGATGATCGGTATGGTTTGCTTTTCCGCCATGACGAACTTGATGACGAGAGGCGCGAATCGATCGGGGTATACTACAATTTTTGAAGGTGATAGGTTTGTTTATTACTTTTGAGGGAATAGATGGCTCCGGAAAGTCTACGCATGCGGTAAAATTATATGAGCATTTTTCGCATAAATTTGGCAGAAATGGTGTTCTTTTGACGTGGGAGCCCGGGGGGTGGAGCGGGGGCGATTTAATGCGCGAACTTTTGCTTCATCACGAATGGCGCCCGTGGAGCGAATTCTTCCTTTTTATGGCAGACAGGTACGAACACGTTTCCGAGAAGATTCAACCGGCCTTATCGGAAGGTCGAATTGTAATATGTGAGCGTTACACCGATTCTACTTTGGCCTATCAGGGATGGGGCAAGGGGTTGCCCATAGAGGAAATGGAAAGGCTTTTTTCGCTTTTAGCGTTACCTCAGCCAGACTTAACGATATGGTTGGATGTGTCGGTTGAAAAAGCTATGGAGCGAATAAAATCCAGGAAGGTCTTGGATCGTCTCGAAGAGGAAAATTTTCTTTACAAGGTTCGCAATGGATATGAAGAGCTTTTCCTGACAAACTCTGAGAGGATAAAGCGCGTTTCTTCCGAGGTCAGCGAGGAAGAAGTTTTCCTGGAAATTTTAAAAGTGGTGGGGGTCTTCATGGATGAAAGTTGAAAGTGGCGATGTTAAGGAAAGACGCTACAGGATAACTCCATCGCTGAATGGCATTACCGCTTTCGATCATAAAGCCGATATCGAAAAAGATAGTTCTTTTAGAGAGTGTTACGACAGAGAAGCAATTAGTATGTTGCTCAAGGAGTTAGATGAAGTTGGCATCGCGTTATCGAGGTACCCTTCAAAGGGATTGATAAATAAATATAAATCTTTGGTTCGTCAAGTCATAGGGATGATCTTGGAAAATATGCGAGTAAAAAAGGAGTTTGCCTTTTCTTTGCACAGCAATAAAATGTATACGATAATCGAAAGGACGGAAAAATCCATTGCAGAGCTCGAGGAAGCTTTGGACAAAGAACGGGAGAAGATTGTAATATTAAATATAGTCGAGGAGATAAAGGGATGTCTGATCTCGTTGCTGCTATAAAGGAAAGCGAAGCCTACGAATGCATTATCGCAGCTTTCGCTTCCTCGCGTGTGCCTCATGCCCTTTTGATCGAAGCTCCTTCTTTGTTTCATGGGTCAATTGCAATTGAGATTGCGCGACTTTATCTTTGCGAAAACGGGCTTGGAGACGATGGATGCGCTTCTTGTCACAGCTGGAAATATGACGAACATCCAGATCTCGTAAGGCCTATTACGTTGGATCAGCCCCCGGGAATAAGCGATTGCCGCAAATTAATGGCGGAATTGTATTTAGCCCCGGTGGTGGCGCCAAGGCGCTTTTTGGTAATACCCCAAGCGGGGAGGCTTTCGCTGCCAGCGGCGAATAGTTTGCTGAAAATCACTGAAGAGCCACCTTCGTGGGCGGCGATTTTACTTCTTTGCGAAGGAAGCGGTGTGCCGCCAACGCTTAAAAGCAGAACATGGAATTTAACCTTTAACTTAAAAGAAGAGTTGAGTATTTTGGCCCCACCCGAAACAAAGGATGAATGGCTGTCAGCCATTGTTCGCGCCTCTAAGATGACATCACAAGAGGCCTTCGCGATGCTTGAGGGATGGATTAACTGGTGTTTAGGTAATGGTGAACTGGGTAAGGCTGCCAAGTTGGAAAAAATTAGATTGATTTCTGAGAAGGGGCATTTACCTGTTTATATGGTTTTTGATCTCCTTTATGGTTTTTTGGAGGAGGATTTGTCCGATGAACTATTTGGTCATTTTCGGTAAGCCCCGTTTTTTGGGATTGCTTACCGATTTAGAACAAGAAATAGATAGGGGCACAAATGTAGTCATCGAAAGTGCCAGAGGGCTTGAGATTGCCGATGTAGTTGGAATTTTAAGCGAAGAGCAGTTGTGTAAGTATAAAGAAAGATTTGAGCTTCCAAAAGAAAGTGAAGCTAGCGACAACGACCAGTTGAAGTCGACTGAACCCCCGTTGCAATACGTCAAATTAATGCGATTTGCCGATGAACTGGATGTGAGCGACGCTAAATGGCAAAGACAAGAAGAGGATGAAGCTCTTCCGATGGTGCGAAAAATGCTAAAAAACCACTCTCTTCCCATGAAAATAGTGGATATGGAGTATCTTTTGGATCGGAAAAAACTGTATTTTTACTTTACCTCTGAACAAAGGGTTGATTTCAGGTGCTTTGTAAAAGAGTTGGCCAAGGAATTTAAAACCCGGATCGAGCTGCGGCAGATTGGCGCCAGAGATGAGGCGAAAATTTTAGGTGGACTGGCTCCTTGTGGAAATCCTTGCTGCTGCAGTTATTGGATGCTGGAGTTTCTTCCCATATGCATAAGGATGGTTAAGGAGCAAAATTTGGCCTTGAACCCCTCTAAGATATCTGGTCTATGCGGCAGGCTGATGTGTTGTATGAGCTATGAATATGACACGTATAGTGAATTGTGGAAGGACTTACCAAATCCAGGGACAAAAATAAAGACTTCTTCTGGGAATTATCAAATTGCCGGCGTCGACATAGTTAGCAAATCGGTAAGGATTAAAAGCCCCGAGGGTGTGGAGTTTTTGGTGCCTATAAGTGAGTTCAAGCTTTTTAAGAAAACGGTTGAAGGTGGAGAAAAGTGGAACTTGCATGTTAACTTGGCAGATCAGGCCGAGGCGCATAACCTTTTTGGCAAAGAAGTTTTTGCCCTGAAGGGCAGCTGTTCAGAGTTAGATGAATCCCTCGAAAAAGATTGTGACGAATGTAGTGCTCATAGACCTAAGGCAAAAGGGAAGAATTCCGGCAGAGGACGAAGTTTTAGAAAATAAATTAAATGAGGTGAGATAGTGGCATTAATCAATGCTTTCAAGGATAAATTACAAAAAGTTAAAGAACAATGGTTTGGGCTGGGGTCAATTTTTTCTCCAGGCAAGAGGGTAGACGAGTCATTTTGGGATGCGCTTGAGGAGCAACTTCTTTTAGGAGATGTTGGGGTAGATCTTTCGGAGGAATTAATTTCAAAGTTGCGCTATGTAGCCAAAGAGTCCAACATCAGGGATGCTTTAGCTTTGAAGGCGACATTCATTGATTTGATCGTAAGTGAGCTTGAAAAAATTCCAGGCATGGGAAAGCCTATAGAGGTTAAAAATAAGCCAACCCTGGTGCTGATCGTGGGTGTGAACGGAAGCGGAAAGACCACAACGGCAGCTAAGCTGGCGTATAGATATAAAGAAGATGGTCAGAAGGTCCTGCTCGCTGCTGCAGATACTTATAGGGCTGCGGCGATTGATCAGCTGAAGGCTTGGGGAGACAAAATAAACGCACGCGTCATAGCGCATGACGTTGGGGGAGATCCTGCAGCTGTCATATACGATGCCATCGAAAGCGCTATTGCTTCTGATACTGACATGGTTATCGTTGATACTGCTGGCCGACTTCACACCAAGCACAACTTGATGGAAGAATTAAAAAAGGTCAAAAGAGTAATAGAGAGGAAATTGCCTGGTGAGCCTTCCGAATCCCTGCTAGTTTTGGATGCCGTAATGGGACAAAATGCCTTTCATCAGGCGGAAGTTTTTAACGAAGCTTTAAACCTAACGGGGGTAATTTTGGCTAAATACGATAATACTGCGAAAGGTGGTATAATTCTCGCGGTTGCCCAAAGGATGTCTCTCCCAATTCGCTACGTAGGTTTAGGCGAGGGAATCGAAGACCTAGAACTTTTTGAGCCTCGCGCATTTGTTGAGGCTTTGTTATCCTAAATGAGAGAATGTCAGGGGGATCGCCATGGTAGATGATGCTTCTGGGCTTGTGGTTTTGAGCGGGGAATCCACTGTCAGGGATTCCTTGCGTATTCTTTACCGTACCGCCTTTAAGGTTGCTAAATTGGTCATCGACGAAGAGGCGCGTCTTATTTCAAAAGATGAATTGGTCGCTGCTTTAGAAAAGGGATTTGGAGATATGCCACTTAGAGAAGTGCTTTGGCCTAAGGGATCGCAATCGATTGGCACTATGGGCGAAGTAACTCCTCCCTTTCCTTTACTTCGGATAGAAGATGGCTTCATATTTGCCAACGAAGCTGCTAGGGAATTGATTGGGCAAAGCTCGATCGAGAAATTGGGATTAAAAGAAGATACATCTGAATGTGCTATGTTAAATTTAGAAAGTGGCGAGTTTGCCCTGGTAGAACCCTTAGGCTATGGCTTTTTTATCGTTAAAAAGTTAGATAAGAAGGAAGTGGAGGAAATACTAGAAACGGCAAGATGGGCTGCCATAGGCAAAACTCTTTGGCGTTATCTCGAAGATCGTGGATTGACTATAAAAGTGGAAGAGCAGAGCAAAAAAGGTAATATTCCTTTAAGCTGGAAGGGATTAGAGTTTGGTTTTTTAATGTGCAGAAAGACAAGAAAAAACCAGGGGCGAACAAAAAAGAAAAATGACAATTCCTCCGTTAGTTAAACTGATAGTTGGTTTTTTGTTCCCTAATACTCAGCTTTATCAATGGACTATAAGGAAACTTTCTTCCCTTTGGGGCGGTATAGAAAGAAAAAGTCCCATATATCCTTTCGATCATACCGATTATTATCGTGATATAGCGCCAGTTCTTTATAAGGCTTTCGTAAGTTTCAAAGGACTATATCCAGCGGATCAGCTAGTACGTTGGAAACTCCAGGCTGTTGCACTGGAGGCTGAAAGCGGACCCAAGCGCAGTGTCAACATTGACCCCGGATACCTTGACGGGGCAAGGTTGATTTTAGCCTCAACTAAAGATCACGCCCACAGGATATACATCTCGGATGGCATATTTGCCGAAGTTACCTTACGATTTATGTTTGGCAAATGGATTTCCTATGATCATACTTTTCCCGATTTTAAGAGCGGTTGCTACGATGATTTTTTGAGCCTGGTTAGAAATGACTGGCTATCTGATAGGAGAAGAAAAAGGAGGACTTCTGCGTGATAGAACGTTATGAGACTGCGGCCATGCGTGACATATGGAGCGAGGAAAATAAGTACCGTACTTGGCTGGATGTGGAGTTGGCCGTGTGTCATGCCTGGGCAGAGGAAGGGCTCATTCCGATTGAGGCTTACGAGTCGATCAGAAAAAAGGCCTTCTTTGATATCGACCGCATAAAAGAAGTAGAGTCTAAAGTACATCACGATGTCATAGCCTTCGTTTCCTGTGTCGCTGCAAGCGTAGGCGAATGGGGGAGATTCATTCATTTGGGCTTGACTAGTAGCGATGTCTTAGATACAGCTTCTGCTTTGCTTTTAAGACAATCACTTGGCATTATATTAGAAGAATTGGCCATTTTATACGAAGAGGTGTTAAAAAAAGCTTTTCTCTACAAGTACACCCCCTGCATTGGGCGCACTCATGGGGTTCACGCCGAGCCCATGAGCTTTGGTTTGAAACTGCTTAATTGGCATTCGCAGTTAAAACGTTCCGAGGAGCGTCTTATCTTAGCAAAAAAGCAGATAAGTTACGGAAAAATATCGGGAGCTGTCGGGACATATGCTCACTGTCCGCCTTCAATAGAAGAGAAAGCTTGCGCCTTTTTAGGTTTAAAACCGGCTCCCATATCAAACCAAATCCTGCAAAGGGACAGACACGCTTTTCTCATCCTTTCTCTTGCCCTGCTTGGATCCACCTTGGAAAATATAGCCCAAGAAATACGGCATTTGCAGCGAACCGAGGTTTTGGAAGTCATGGAACCCTTTGCCAGCGGTCAAAAGGGATCGTCTGCCATGCCACATAAGAGAAACCCTATTTTGTGCGAGCGAATATGTGGTATGGCTCGGTTGCTCAGGGGTTACGCCTTGAGCGCTATGGAGAACGTTGCCCTCTGGCACGAGCGCGATATAAGCCACTCTTCCGTAGAACGCATTATATGGCCTGACGTCTTCCACATCCTTCACTATATGATTGCGTTGCTAATCAACATCGTAGGGCATATGGAAGTCAACGCGGAAAAGATGATCAAAAATATCGAACTTACCAAGGGCTTGATTTTTAGCCAAAGGGTGTTATTGGCTCTAGTTGAAAAGGGCATGGATAGAGATGAAGCTTACGAAGTGGTTCAAAAGTATGCCCTTGAGTGTTGGAATGAAAAAGGCACATTCAAGGATATGCTGACTAGTGATCCTATCGTGTCTTCCCTTTTGTCGGCCGAAGAACTGCAAGGTTTTTTTGACGTTAGTTATTATTTGAGGTTTGTTGACGATATATTTGACAGATTTAAATAGCTGGAGGTGTGTGTCTTGAGCGTTCCCGACAGGAACATGGCCTTGGAGCTTGTTAGGGCAACGGAGGCAGCCGCCATGGCTGCAGGGCGTTGGATGGGGCGGGGTGATAAAAACGCTGTAGATAAGGCAGCCGTCAATGCCATGAGGTATATGTTAAATACAGTTTCAATGGACGGCATCGTTGTTATAGGAGAGGGAGAAAAAGACCAAGCTCCCATGTTGTTTAACGGTGAAAAATTGGGCTTAGGCTGCGAACCCAAGGTGGATATAGCCGTAGATCCCGTAGACGGTACCACGCTCACAGCTTTAGGAAGGCCCAATGCCGTGAGCGTGGTAGCTGTAGCTGAAAGTGGTGCACTTTACAGTCCAAAACATATCTTTTACACGAACAAAATAGCAACAGGCCCTGAAGCTGCCGGCGTAATCGATATCGAACTATCAGCCACTGAAAATATAAAACGAGTTGCCAAAGCAAAGAAGAAGGCAGTAGAAGATGTTACAGTAGTTGTACTTGATAGGCCTCGTCATGAGAAGTTGATTCAGGAAATAAGGGCCATTGGAGCCAGGATAAGACTAATTCCCGACGGGGATGTGGCTGGTGCGTTAATGACATGCAAGGAAGACAGCGGGGTCGATTTGCTATTGGGGATAGGAGGTTCACCTGAAGCCGTCATATCAGCATGTGCTATTAAATGCATAGGCGGAAATTTTCAATGTAAACTATGGCCCAGAAACCAAGAAGAGAGAAACCGCTGCCTGGAATTGGGGATGGACGTGGATAGGGTTCTATATATTGAT
Organism: Acetomicrobium mobile; assembly: GCF_937920065.1. NCBI lineage: Bacteria > Thermotogati > Synergistota > Synergistia > Synergistales > Acetomicrobiaceae > Acetomicrobium > Acetomicrobium mobile. The sequence continues at coordinate 6,434 of NZ_CALETC010000067.1, read as the reverse complement.
GATTTAGTTAAGGGCGAAAATGTCTTTTTTGCTGCCACGGGTGTCACCGATGGAGAGCTTTTGAAAGGGGTTCGATATGGTGGCGAGACTATTTTTACTCATTCTTTGGTAATGAGATCAAAAAGCGGGACTATTCGATATGTGGAGGCCATGCATCGCAGCAGGAAATTATATGAGTTTAGCGATGTAGATTACCTTCCGCGCATGTCGAAAGAGTAAATTTTTTAAACCTTAATCTATTTTAGGAGGGATAGCATGTTATCTGATATCGAAATTGCCCGAAACGCCAATCTTAAACACATATCTGAAATAGCAAGGGAGCTTGAGATACCCGACGAATATCTCTTTCCCTACGGCCACTATAAGGCCAAGGTGGACATCAACTTCTTCAAGGAACTTGAAAATCGCCCTGATGGGAAGCTTGTCTTAGTAACTGCCACAACGCCAACTCCTGCGGGGGAAGGCAAGACGACCATAACCGTGGGGTTGACAGAGGCCTTGGTAAAGCTTGGTAAAAAGGCAATGCTTTGCTTGCGCGAGCCCTCGCTTGGGCCTTGTTTTGGTGTAAAGGGCGGCGCAGCTGGAGGCGGTTACTCTCAAGTGCTTCCCATGGAAGAGATAAATCTTCATTTTACCGGAGACATACACGCAGTGGAATCGGCTCACAATTTGCTTGCAGCAATGCTCGATAACCACTTGCATCAAGGAAACGACCTCGGTATTGATCCTAGAGAAGTGACGTGGCGACGTGCCATGGACATGAACGAAAGGGCATTAAGAAACATCGTAGTGGGCTTGGGAGGAAGGACAAACGGAGTGCCAAGGGAAACCGGTTTTGATATAACTGTGGCCTCTGAAATCATGGCAATACTGTGCTTGTCTGAAAATTTGGCAGATTTGAAGGAAAGGTTATCTAAGGTCATTGTGGGTTATACGACCAAAGGAAAGGTGGTAAAGGCGGGTGACTTAAAAGCACAGGGAGCTATGGCGGCACTCTTAAAGGAAGCCATTAATCCAAATCTCGTTCAGACTGTAAAGCACGTTCCCGCCTTTGTCCATGGAGGGCCCTTTGCTAACATAGCCCACGGCACCAACTCCATAGTTGCTACCAGGATGGCCTTGAAACTCCGCGATTATGCCATAGTAGAAGCGGGTTTTGCCTCAGACCTGGGAGCTGAGAAGTTCTTCGACATAGTATGCAGGTTATCGGGCCTTTCTCCTTCAGCCGTTGTGCTTGTTACGACCGTTCGATCCTTAAAACACCACGGAGGAGTTAAAAAAGAAGAACTATCTAAGGAAAACTTGGATGCCTTGTCTTCTGGTATAAGCAACCTAGAAGCTCATTTAGACATACTTTCAAACTTTGGCCTTCCAGTCGTTGTTGCCCTAAACAAATTCAATACTGACACGAAGGAAGAGCTGGACATGGTAATGGAAGCAGCCAAGAAACGCAATGCAAGGATAGCCCTCTCTGAGGTTTGGGAAAAAGGAGGCGAGGGCGGGATTGATCTTGCAAAAGAGGTCCTTGAAGCGATAGGAGAAGGTAAAACCTACAGGACCCTTTACGATTTGGATATGTCATTGAAAGAGAAGATAAAGACCATAGCCACTAGGATCTACGGAGCAGATGACGTTGAATACGTGCCTCAAGCCTTGGCCATGTTAGAGGATTTGGAACAAAGGGGCTTTGGAAGTCTCCCAGTGTGCATGGCAAAAACGCAGCTTTCCTTGTCAGATGATCCCAAAAAGCTTGGAAGGCCCAAGGATTATAGAGTAACAGTCAGAGAAGTAAGATTGTCAGCCGGTGCCGGCTTTGTCGTTGCCATATGCGGCAGTATAATGACCATGCCCGGGCTTCCCAAAAAACCTGCCGCTGAGTCTATAGATATAGACGAAAAGGGAAATATAACTGGTCTTTTTTAAGGGACACTGTTAAGGTTACTTTTAAGGCAATACAATCAATAAAGGGAAAAGCGAGCTCGCTTTTCCCTTTATTGATTGTAGATTGTGCTTGTTGAGATTTTAATAGCTAGAAAAAATCAAGCAATTTAACTACTATTTGATTTCGGGGATTTCTAAGCCGATTTCCTTGTAGTAACGGGCAGCTCCATCATGAAGGGGAACAGGTAGTCCATCGAAGGCTGTTTCCAGAGTAATAAGCTGAGCCTTGGCGTGGGTGCGCTGAACCTCGTCGATATGATCCCACATTGCTTTAGTAAACTGATATACTACTTCTTCTGGGACATCTGCATCAACAACAATCATCGCCATTACGGCAGGGGCAACGACATCGTGATCTATACCCCTGTACGTGCCTGCAGGTACTACGTCTTTTACGAAGAAGGGATACTTTTTCTGAAGTTTGGCGAGGAATTCGTCATCAAAACTCACGAGGTCCACATCGTGAGTGGTAGCAAGATCCATGATTGCTGCGACTGGCCAGCCTGCAACGACGAAACCGGCGTCTAATTGGCCATCTTTCATACGGTCAACCGTGTTGTTGAAGTCCAGGAAGTCTACTTTCTTCATGTCAGGATAATCCAATCCGGCAATTTCCAGCAAACAGCGCATGTCAGCTTCTGTGCCGGATCCAGGAGCACCTACTGAAATCCTCTTGCCTTTGAGGTCATGAATGGTTTTTATGTTTGCTTTCCTCATTGCGATCAAATGGTTTGTTTCCGGATATAGCGTGGCAACCGCCCTGACGTTTGGATAGGCCTTTTCAAACATTATCTCGCCTTTGGCTGCCCACCAAGCTGTATCATTTTGTACGAGCGCAAATTCTATGCTGTGAGTCCCAATGAGGTTTAAGTTAGCCACGGACGCATTTCCGGTTTCAGCAGTTGCCTGAACATCCTTGGCATATCGACTTACCACATCGGCAATGCCTCCACCGATCGGATAGTAAGTTCCTCCGGTGCCGCCAGTAGCTATCGACACGAAGGTTTTCGCCTGCGCAACGCCAGCAAATAGGGAGAAACAAACAACCAATGCCAGTACTAAAACCCTTCGAACCCTCATTTTCATCCCTCCGTTTGAAAATATTTATGTCGCCACTTTACGCAAAACCCCTATGTTGTTTTAAAATATAAATGATAACGCGGGATATTTCAAGTAGTAGTTTGCCTAAAGCGGCAAGGGGAAATAATATTAAGGAGTGATAGACTGATGTTAGAGAAGAGAGAGGGAGCCGAAATACTCGATAGCGAACTTGAAGAAATCGAAGAAGAAGATGACGAAATGTTGGGAACGATCGAAGTATCTTTTGATATAAGGCAAGAAAGCCAAGTAGGCAGGGTGGCTGTTTTGCTTGCTGCAACCACTAGCAAAACCGAAGAAGAGTATTTAAAAGAACAGATAAAAAAGTTGAGATGGAGAGCTGTTGCTACCGAGGTTGGCGGATTAGCCGGTAATATTTCCGGAAAATTAACCAGAGCTTTGGTGGGGGCAGCATTGAACGGCAATGTGATCAAAAAAACGGGTGCTGAAATGCATGCCCTCATGCATGCGTCAATGGAGGCCATAAACAGTTTTTTGCCACTTTGTTTGCTGGAAGCAAGCGTCGGTGCCAAGCTCGCGATCGTGAGAAGCAAAAGATGGATTGGCGTTGCTATAATTGGAGACAGCGCTTATCACGCTGCTGCTCATCATGATAGATGTGGTTTGGGCGTAATGCACATATAAAAATGTGGGAAAATGCGAGAAACGGATATAGAAAGCTTGCAGGTCGAGGGCGAGTGTGGTAAATTGCTCTTTGCCTTATAATTATGAAGTAACTATAAAGATGGAGGGATTTTCGTGAAGAAAGATATACATCCAAAATACCAGACGTGTCGCGTGACTTGTGCCTGCGGCAATACCTTTGAGACAAGGTCTACTAAACCGGAAATCAGGGTATCGGTTTGCAGCAATTGCCATCCTTTCTACACAGGCAAGCGAGGTATATTGGTGACAGAGGCGGGCCAGCTTGAAAAATTCCGCAGGAGGTACGGCGATACGGATTATGGTTATGCAAACGATGAAAAGTAACGTGAGGGTAAAGTTACTAGCCTTTACCCCATTACCCGAAAGTGTCGTTGCTGCCGCGGCTAGGCTATGTTACAGTGCCTCATCGGCGGAAGATTTAATCGTTATGCTTCATGACGATAAGGAGCAGAGGGACAAATTCATAAAAAACCTCGCAAGGTCAGGTCATCTTTCTCCTTTTGAACACGTTTCGTTTACCTTTGCCGTTGATGGTATCAGCAGGGCATGTTCGCATCAGTTGGTGCGGCATCGTATTGCAAGCTATAGCCAGCAAAGCCAAAGATATGTCTCCATGATTGATGCAAATTATATCGTGCCTGATTCCATCATGGAGAACGAAAAGGCTTTAACATTATTCAAAGATATGATGCGTCAGTCTCACGAGGCATATAAATCTTTGGCGGAGTGGGGAATCCCGCTGGAAGACGCCAGATATGTTTTGCCTAATGCATGGGAAACCAAGATAGTGGTAACAATGAATGCCAGAGAGCTACATCACTTTTTTAGCCTTAGGCTATGTAAGAGGGCCCAGTGGGAAATACGAAGGCTGGCTAAATTAATGCTCATAGAAGTTAGAAAGGTTGCGGGTGTTATATTTGACGTTGCAGGTCCACCATGTGTGACGAAGGGTAAATGCGAAGAGGCTAAGCCCTGCGGCAAGCCTTATTCATCAATAGAGGAACTGCTAAGTTAAAAAAGCTCTTCCCCTTGGGGGAGGTGATGATTATAGATGGAGAATATCGGCGTAAAATTAGATGAATTAGAAAAGAAATTCAAAGATCTGGAGCTGAAACTCAGCGATCCTGAGGTCATTTCAAATCCAGCCGAATTGCAGCGTTTAGCGAAAGAACACGCGGAACTGTCTAAAATAGTTGAAAAGTACAGGGAGTACAAAGAAGTGCTCAGGCGAATGGAAGATGCCATGTCGCTGTGCGATGATGATGACGAAGAGCTTAGAGAATTAGCTAAGGAAGAAGTAGCTCAGTTAAAGCAAGTTCTGGAGACGCTGGAGGAGGAATTAGCGTTTCTTTTATTGCCAAAAGATCCGGATGATGATAAAAGCGTCATTGTCGAAATAAGAGCAGGGGCTGGAGGCGAAGAGGCAGCACTTTTTGCCGCTGACCTTTATAGAATGTACGTACGTTACGCTGAGCGTAAGGGCTGGAAGGTTGAACTCATTACGGCCAACGAAACGGGCATTGGCGGTTATAAAGAAATTGTCTTTCGCGTCGAAGGCCGGGGTGCCTATAGTGTATTGAAGTACGAAAGTGGAGTTCATCGTGTCCAACGTGTTCCGATAACAGAAGCAGGTGGCCGTATTCATACGTCCACTGCAACTGTCGCCGTATTGCCGGAGCCCGATGAAGTTGACGTTGAAATACGTCCCGAAGACCTGAGGATAGACACATATAGAGCCAGCGGAGCAGGTGGCCAGCATGTTAATATGACCGACTCAGCCGTGAGGATTACTCATATACCAACGGGCATAGTAGTGACATGCCAGGATGAAAGATCACAAATTAAAAATAGAGCAAAGGCAATGCAGTTACTAAGGGCTAAATTGTACGATCTCGAGTTGCGGCTTCAGCATGAAGAAATGGCTATGGAACGCAGGGGGCAGATAGGTAGCGGCGATCGATCGGAACGAATTCGAACGTATAATTTTCCGCAAGGTCGTGTTACCGATCATAGAATTGGCCTAACATTGTATAACCTCGAGGAGATATTGGACGGAGATTTGGATGAGTTAATTTTCGCTCTGGCCACGGCAGACCAAATGGAAAGGCTTAAATTAATGGGAGCGTAGTCTCTGGTGACCCTCATTGAGGCAAAAGATTATGCAGCGCGTAAATTAAGGGGAGCTGGAGTTTTAGATTACCTTCTGGAAAGCGATCTCATTTTATGCAAAGTTTTGGGATGTGACAGGGCCTGGATGATGGCCCATAAGGAGCGTTCTATATTTGATTATGAGCTGGAATACCTGGAAACTTTGCTCGAGCGTAGATGCAAAAGGGAGCCTTTGGCTTATGTTTTCGGTGAGGCATACTTTTACGGGAGAAGTTTTTTCATCGGAGAGGGTGTTTTGATCCCCAGGCCGGAGACGGAAATTTTGGTTGAAACAGCGTTATCTTTCGTCGAAGAGGGCGTGATATTGGATTGGGGCACGGGCAGCGGCTGTGTGGTGATATCTTTATTGCTGGAAAACCCAAAGTTAAGTGGAGTTGCTCTGGACATTAGCCCAAAAGCGCTTTCTTGGACGTGGCGCAACGTTAGGAAGTTTGATTTATTTGCTCGGATGCTTCTTTGGCATGAAAGTGTGCGCTTGCCCCAAAAGTACGGTAATCACAGTTTCGATATGATAGTGAGTAATCCGCCCTATATTCCAACAAAAGAGATTTCATGCTTGA
>NZ_CALETC010000066.1:0-3468 GCF_937920065.1 Acetomicrobium mobile | reverse complement strand
ATGATTAAAGAGGATTATTTAACCCTCTTTAGGAGAGCGTTGGCGGATTAAATTAACTTTAAGGTTTGTGTTCTAGTTGAATGTAGCAAGTCTATCAAGGGCTGCCGATAGATAAATAACCGGCAGCCCTAGTTATTCAGCAGTTATTCTAACGGCACTAGCCCTGCAGGTTCTTCTTGAAGTGCGGCGGAATCCAATTTGTAAAGTTTGATTTCTCGGTGCAGTTCCTTGGCCAAAGTTTCCAGGTCTTGGGAGGCCCGCTTAAGGGCAGCGACGCGCTCTTCCAATTCTTTTACCGATTTTGTCATGCTCTCTGCTTTTTCCCGAGTTGATTCTACCCCTTGTGCAACTCTGTCTATGGAGGCAGCCATTTCTTGCGTGCTCGCCGATTGTTCCTCTGCAGTGGCAGCGACGTTTTGGATCTGATCTACTATCAGCTCGATGGCCTTCAAAACGTCTCCTATGTGTTTTTCCATCAATAAAGCTTCCTTTTCTCCTGCCGCTGCCAGTTCTACGCCCTTATTTGTGACTTCTACGGCTTGTGAAGTTTCCTCTATGATGGATTTTGCTAACAAACCTATTTGCATGGCTGCTTCGTTGCTTTCTTCGGCAAGCTTCCTCACTTCATCGGCGACGACCGCAAAACCGCGGCCATGTTCGCCGGCTCTTGCAGCTTCTATGGCTGCGTTTAAAGCCAGTAAATTCGTCTGATCGGCTACCCTTGAGATGGTTGAGACAATGCTTCCGATTTGTCCGGCCCTTTCGTTCAATTGCGAAATTACCTTGGCAATCTGACGGAATGATTCGGCCATTTCTGTTACCCGTTTTGCGGCGTAGGTTATCAAATCGCCAGTTTCCTGGGCATTTCCTCTCAAAATTTCCGCTTGGTTCGAGGCTTCGGCAGCTGCTTTTGCAGCGCCCTGGGCGGCGGAGGCTACTTCTTCTATGCCAGCATTTGCCGAAGATATGGCATCGGCATTGTCCTCGGTAATCACCTTTAATTCATCAGCTTCCTTTGTTATAATGTTGACGAATGCTGACGTTGCGTCGGAGATCTCGTCCAAAGCTGTAGCTTCCTGTGAGAGTTTATCGCTGCGGCTCCTAAGGCCGAGGAGTATTTGTTGCTGGTGTTCTATTAATTGATCCAAGGCCTTTCCTACCTGGGCCAGTTCATCGCTTCCCTGTAAAGAAGTCCTAGCGGTAAGTTCTCCCTTGATGACGCTTTGAGCAACGTTAAGGAGCTTGCCTATGGGATTTGTGATGGCTTTTGCTGTGAAGAAGATAAACAATCCTAATATCGCTAAACATATGATCCCTATCACAAAGAGTCTTATTCCTACATTGACCAGGGGGGAAAATATTTCGTTGGTGGCGGCCGTGATGCCAATGCTCCAGCCGTTATCGAGAGGGGCAAAGAAGATCTTCCTTTTCTCGCCATCCATGGTGTATATGCCATCAGATTTTTCGCCATTCACCATCTTTTGGGCAAGGGATGCAAGGTCTTGCGAAACCAAGGCAGATGGTTGAGTTAGGTTGAGTTTCATGATGTAATCTTTGTTTGGGTGAGCTATGATGTTACCCTTCTGATCGACTAATATGCCATAGCCGTAACCGAGGAGCTTTTGCGACGTAACAAATTCGATAACGTCTTTTATCAAGACATCGGCTGCAACCACGCCCAGCAGCTTCCCCTTTTTGTCCATTGCGGCAATTGCTGCAGTAATCACAAAGCCTTCTACGTTTACCGCTTCATAGGGATCTGTAAATATCACGTCGCTGTATTTTTCTGCCTCTACATACCAGGGGCGTTTGCGCATATCCATATCGGCCGGAGGTTCCCACCCCGTGGCGCTCATGAACTCGTTTTTTGGAGTACACATGTAAATTTCAATAAATCCTAGGTCTTTGTGTCTATCGAATGTCTTTGCCAAGTAATCTTTAACAAGATAACCTGATATTCCATAGTTTTCCCACATGTAAATGATATTCTCAGCCATAAGCTTGACTACATTGGTACGAATGTTAATCCAGTTGGATAACGATGCGGTAGCCGTATCAGTGGCCAGCCTTCCGCCTTGATTGATCTGATCGATTATGATTGTTCTGCTTCCTCGATATGAGAAAAAGCCTACCATGCATAAAGTTATCAAAATTCCTGCCGACAACAAAACGAGTCTCCGTCTAACGGTCAATTGCTGCTCCCTCCTTACATTTTGATATTTAAAAAATCAACTAACTCAATTTGAAAAATATGTTAAATTTCATTAAGATATCATTATAGAATTGGGATTTAATCAAGAGTAACTTGCTTTCCAGCAGAAGATGTTAATGGTTTTGATTTAAAAGTTCACGGGTTTATTGTCACACAAAATTTGAAACTTGTAAAACCGAAAGTTCATGTAAACTAGAGGAGCTTTATAGCGATATTTAATTGTATTATAATAGTAGGGTAAATCATAATGAGTCTTACGAGAAACACCCTCTGCACCTAATCTTTAATATGATAATTTATACAGACTAAGGTTTGTTCCTATTTTCACCGTACAAAGGGAAGGCGGGGATTAAGTTGGAGAATATGGGATGAACTTTTCATTAAGCCTATAAGGTTAGATTTCTTGCGGAGGAAGATTTATGAGAAGAAAATTGGCGAAACAATACGTAAATGGCAAGATGTTATTATTGTGCATCATTGTATTGTTATCATTCACTCCTACCGCTTTGTGCAATGAACGAAATATCCTGGTGTTACATTCATATGATCCGGAATATATTTACACGAGAGTATTTAATAACACCCTCAAAGAAGAGTTGGATAAAAGCGGTAATTCGGTTAACCTTTTTTATGAATATCTCGATGCGAAGAGATTTGATCCTGCCGATTATTATGGACTGTTTGAAGAGTACATTATATCCAAGTATCGAAATCGCAAAATCGATTGTATTCTCTGCTTCGACGACGATGCCCTGCAATTTTTATTAGCGGAAAAAAACGACCTGGAAAATTTATCTACTCTCCCCATTATCTTTGGAAGCATTGCCAGTAAGGTGTTGATATATTTTGCCGCTTTGGAAAGAAACATGACTGGCGTTTTCGAGGATCTGGATGTATCGGCGAATGTGAATTTAATGCTTCAAATATTGCCCGCAAAACATGTATTTGTCGTGTCAGACAAAACGACTTTAGGTGTCGACCTATACGAAAAGGCAAGGCTCGTATTTAAAAGACTGAAGCATCTTTCTGTGGAATATCTCATAGGATTGCCATGGAACGAAATGAAGGAAAGGTTTGAAAATGCTCCCGAAGGATCCGCAATTTTTCTTCTTTCTTACTTGAGAGATGAGCAAAACAATGTGTATTCGATAGAAAGAGTGAGCGAGTTGCTACGGGGCGTATCCCTGCCTGTTGTAACGTTATTAACTCCCCTTGTAAATCTTGGCGGAGCTCTAGCATCTTGTGCTCCGACGCCT